>JAFTXB010000036.1 GCA_017461825.1 Clostridia bacterium | reverse complement strand
TTATCACATTGTCGAATTGGTTGTCAAGGGTTAACTGTAAAAATCTTTGTTTCATAACAATTTTGTCGCTTTTCAAGCATATGTTTGAAAAAGTTTGATGCTTGCAGCCTTTTTAAATGAAAATCTTTCAAAAAGTATGAAAAAGATTGACAATCTATAGGAGAAGGAGTATAATATATCCCGATCAAAAACCGAAAGGGAGATATCAAAATGAAACTTTTTATTGATACAGCAAACGTAGACGAAATTCGCCGTGCTAATGATCTTGGTGTGATTTGCGGTGTTACTACAAATCCTTCGCTTATTGCAAAAGAGGGTAAGGATTTTCAAAGCGTGATCCGTGAGATCACCTCAATTGTGGACGGCCCCATCAGTGCCGAGGTAGTTGCCGACGATGCAGCGGGCATGGTAAAGGAGGCGCGTGTCCTTGCCGCCATTCACAAAAATATCGTCATTAAGATCCCGATCACCGAGGAAGGGCTCAAGGCTGTCAAAATCCTTGCATCCGAGGGCATTCATACCAACGTGACGCTGATTTTCAGCCCCGCGCAGGCATTGCTCGCGGCAAAGGCAGGTGCTACCTACGTCAGCCCCTTTATCGGCAGACTGGATGACATTTCCGACAACGGTATGTCGGTTGTTGAGGACATTGCCGCCATCTTTGATATTCACGGCATTGAGACCGAGATCATCGCCGCCAGCATCCGCGGTCCGCAGGACGTAACCGATTCGGCAAAAAGCGGTGCGCACATTGCAACCGTACCATATAAGGTCATCATGCAGATGCTCAAGCACCCCTTGACCGATCTTGGCATCGAGCGCTTTATGGCAGACTGGAACAGTGTGTTTAAAAAGTAATTGTTTTTGTGGGGAAAACTTTTGAAAAAGTTTTCCCCACACCCCTTTCAAAACATTTCCCCAAAAGGCTTGGAATGAAAATACAGATAAATAAAAGCGCACTTGATTGTTGAATCGTATCAAGCGCGCTCTTTTCGTGTATTCAATTCGCTTTTTTGATCGTTTCCTGCTCGCGCACGGTGACCTCTTCGATGTCGGCACCAAGGGCTTGGAGCTTGCCTACAATGTCGTCATATCCGCGTTTGATGTACTGCACACCGCCAATTTCGGTGACACCCTCTGCCGCAAGTCCTGCAATAACCAGCGCCGCACCCGCACGCAGATCCATGGCATCCACGGGAGCACCTTTCAGCTTTTCTCCGCCCGTGTATGTGGCAGTTCTGCCGTCCACGCGAATATTGGCTCCCATCTTGCAAAGCTCATCCACATAGCGGAATCGGTTTTCCCAAATTCCTTCCTGAATGCAGCTCACACCGCCCGCCAAGCACAAGAGAGGCGCAAACTGGGGGTGCATATCGGTGGGAAATCCCGGATAGGGGAGCGTTTTGATGTTGACATTTCGCAATTCCTCGGTGCTCTTTACCACTACGTAGTCATCATATTCCTCCACACAAACGCCCATCTCGCACAGCTTAGCCGTGATGGTTTCAATGTGCTTTGGGATGATCGAATTGATGCGGACACAACCGCCGGCTGCCGCTGCCGCCGCCATGTAGGTTCCAGCCTCGATCATGTCGGGAATGATGGTATAATCACAGCCGTGCAATTCCGTCACGCCGCGCACCTTGATCATAGGCGTACCCGCACCCGTGATATTTGCGCCGCAGGAGTTAAGGAAGTTTGCAAGGTCAACGATATGGGGTTCTCTCGCGGCATTGTCGATCACTGTTGTACCTTCTGCAAAAACAGAAGCCAAAATAACATTGACGGTTGCACCCACGGAGGCAACGTCAAAATAGACCGAGTTGCCGTGTAAGCCATTCGGTGCTGTGAGACGGATATAACCGCCGCCGTTTTCAACGGTGGCACCCAATGCCTCAAATCCTTTCATGTGTTGGTCGAGCGGGCGCGTACCAAAATCACATCCTCCCGGGTGTCCCACATCTGCCTTGCCAAATCTTCCAAGCTCGGCTCCCAGCAGATATGTTGAACCGCGCATCTGCTTGACGAGCTCAGCGGGGGAGGATCCTTGGTTGATATGTGTGGTGTCGATGCGCAGGGTTCCGTTTTTGCGATGTGAAATACGTGCACCCATTTGGTGCAGAACATCAAGCGACATTGTGATATCGCTGACTACGGGAATGTTATTGAGTGTACAAACTCCGCCCACCAAAACCGTTGCAAACAGAATGGGCAGAGCGGCGTTTTTCATACCGCTGATGGAAATCTCCCCATACAGTGGTTTTCCGCCCCGAACGATGAATTTTGTTGCCATACCGTGTCCCCCCGCAAAGAAATAAACCGCAAAAAGAATGCCGTAACCTATATATATATTATTATAACATACAATATATGAAAAGGGAAGTGCTTTTTTACGATTTTTTAAAAAAATTTGAATTTTTTAAAGAAATAATATTCCGATCACAGTATATGCCGTTTGGGGGTGGAAGGTGAAAAAAGAGTATCAAATAACAAACAGCGACACGCTTAGTGCCCGTGTCGCTGTTTGAGGGTTATAAGGGGGCTCAGTCGCGATCCAAGATAGGCAGCCGCCACAGCTTTGAGAAGGTCAAGAGGAAGAAAGGGAACGACGCACACGAGCAGTGCGGGGAGGGGCTTTGTATGCGTCAAGAGGCAGTATTGCAACGTGCCGCAGGTATAGCAAACAAGAACACCTACAAGGCAGGCAAGAAATGTTCCCAGATGCGGACGCGAAGGCTTTATTTTTTTTGAGAAGCAGGAGACAAGAGGTGCGCACAGCAGATACGACCATAAATAGCCGCCCGTTGGTCCCACGAGGATCATCGCGCCGCTTCCACCGCCGCTGAATACGGGGAGACCGCAGAGCCCGATGGCAAGGAACACCCCGACCGCCGCCATGCTTTGCAGGGGTGGCAGAGTGACGGCTGTAACGAGCACGCCAAGCAGTCCGAGCGACAAGGGAATGGGACCCAGCGGGATCGCAATGGGCGATAGCACGGAAATGAGGGCTGCAAACAGAGCGCAAAGTGTCAGCTTTTGCAACGAATATCGGCGTGCGGGTGTCGGCATGGCGTGCCTCCTTTCTTAAAATGGTTGGCTATATTGTACCACAAAAAAGGGGGATTGTCAAATACAAATGTGGGACGGCTCAAAAGCTTTGAGCCGTCCCCAAATATCAGTAGGGCGGAGTGCCCTCATTTTGTGGCATTTGCTTCATGGCGTTACTCCTTTTCGGGAACGATAAGACCGTATGCACCGTCATGACGCGTGTAGACTACACAGGTCGCGCCGGTCTGGTCGTCAATAAACACGAAGAATTGATGTCCCAATAGGTTCATCTGCAAAATTGCCTCCTCGGGAGACATGGGCTTGGTGGAATAGGTTTTGGTGCGGATGATCTCTTCCTCATCGGCTTCAATATCGTCGTATTCCTCCACGGCGGGGGGAATAAAGGCACCCTCGCGCAAACGGCGGGCAAGACGCGTTTTGTTTTTGCGGATCTGTCTCTCAATGTTGTTTACCGCCTGATCCAACGCGTCGCGGAAACTTTCGGCACCCACTTCCGAGCGGAAGAGAGCGCCCGCCGCACTGATCGTGATCTCAATGTATTTTTGATTATGTTTACAGGACAAGGTAACGGTTGCGTCACCCTCGCCCGAAAAGAATTTGTCAAGTTTTGCGATCTTTTTGTTGATCAGCAGTTTCATTTCCTCATAAACGTTCATTTGTCTGCCAACAACGGTAATTTTCATATAGTTTCCTTCCTTTCGTGGGTTTTGCGACAGAGGGATCACCCCCTCCGCATTTATAGTATACCATATTTTTTTGTGGTTGTAAACATAAAACAAACACTTTTTACGTATTGCCATACGATTTGTAAGAAATGTCGATAAATTTTTTTGCAAAAAGAAAAGGGGGATTGACAGCGGGGAAAAAATTTGGTATAATAATAAAAGAGTGTGCGAGAGACGCGCTTTTTTTGTCTCTTGCGCGGAAAGGCAGGAAAATGGGTATGGAAATTGCCGAACGGATCAAAAAATTGCGCGCACAGCTTTTGTATCACGCAAAGCGCTATTACGTGGACGATGACCCCGAGATCTCGGATTACGATTACGATATGATGTATGCTGAGCTGTTGCGCTTGGAGGGAGAGCACCCCGAGTTATTCGACCCCGCTTCCCCCACACAGCGCGTGGGCGGAAAGGCACTTGACAAGTTTGAAAAGGTAACGCACACGGTGCAAATGAATTCGTTATCCGATGTCTTTTCCTTTGAGGAGCTGGCGGATTTTCTCGCACGCGTGGAGCAAACGGTACCCGATGCGCTTTACTCGGTAGAGCCCAAAATTGACGGGCTTTCGGTCTCTTTGCGCTATGAAAACGGCGTTTTCGTGCAGGGAGCCACGCGCGGAGACGGCTTTGTGGGCGAAGATGTAACGCAAAATCTGCGTACTGTGTTCTCCCTACCGCTCACCCTGCCCGAGCCCCTGACGCTGACCGTCAGAGCCGAGGTCTATATGCCGAGAGCTGTTTTTGAACGTCTTAACCGCCGCCGTGAGGAGGAGGGGCAGGCGCTTCTTGCCAATCCACGAAATGCCGCGGCAGGCTCACTCCGTCAGCTTGATCCCAAGGTGGCGGCAGAGCGCTCACTCGATCTTTTCGTCTTTAATTTTCAAGAGGGAAACCTTTATCTTGACGGGCATGCGCCCGCTTCTCATACCGAAACCCTTGACCGATTAAAGGCGCTCGGCTTTCACGTTTTGGAGAACCGCACGGCAGTGGTGGGATATGATGCCATTGTTTCGCACATCCAAACTTTGGGGAAAATGCGCGATTCTCTTGCCTATGATATTGACGGAGTTGTTGTGAAAATTGACGAACTTTCACAGCGCGTAAGGCTCGGAGAGGGGACTAACACCCCAAAATGGGCGGCGGCGTACAAGTTTCCGCCCGAGCAAAAGCAGACAAAGCTTTTGGACGTGACGGTTGCCGTTGGGCGCACAGGGGTTCTCACCCCTACCGCTGTACTGTCTCCCGTGAGGCTGGCAGGCACAACCGTATCGCGCGCCACGCTTCATAACCTCGAATTCATCCGCGAGCGCGACATCCGCATCGGTGATGTTGTCACCGTGCAAAAGGCGGGCGACATCATTCCCGAGGTGGTAAAGTCTCACCCCGAGCTTCGCCCGACGGGGGCGGTGGAATTCTGCATGCCCACGCATTGTCCGTCCTGCGGTGAGCCCGTGTTCTACGATGCCGATGAGGGGGCGGCAACGCGCTGCACCAACAGCCGCTGTCCCGCACAGCTCTCGCGTGAGATCGAGCATTTTGCCTCCAAGGATGCCATGAATATCGATGGCTTGGGACCGCAGATCGTTGACGCGTTGCTCAAAAACGGCTTGATTACCGATGCCGCCGATCTCTATACTCTGACGGTCGAGGAGATCGCGGGGATGGAGCGCATGGGCGAAAAGTCGGCGCAGAATCTCATTGACGCCATCGAAAAAAGCAAATCGGCGGGGCTGGAGCGCTTGACTTATGCGCTTGGTATTCGCAATGTAGGGGAGGTCGCGGCGGCGGCACTGGCAGGTCGCTACAAAACGCTTGCCGCCCTGCAGAACGCTACTGTCACGGAGCTGTGCGAGATCGAGGATTTCGGTGAGATCACAGCCGCGTGCGTGGTCAATTTCTTCTCGCATTCGCAAAATATCGAGCTTTGCGAGCGTCTGACGGCGGCAGGTCTTTTGACAGAATCGACCGCTAAGCCCGCGGACGACTTGTTCCGAGGGCTGACTTTCGTGCTCACGGGCACGCTCCCAACCATGACGCGTGACGAGGCGGGGGAGCGAATCAAAGCCGCTGGCGGCAAGGTGTCGGGCTCGGTGTCCTCCAAGACCTCCTTCGTGGTGGCTGGCGAGGCGGCAGGCTCTAAGCTCACCAAGGCGCAGTCACTGGGCGTTCCCGTAATCGACGAAGAGACACTTTTGCGCATGATCGACGAGAGACGCACAACGGTTTGAGGTGACGGTATGACTTACGAGGAACGAAAAGCACAGGTCTACTCCTATCTCGGCAAGACCGTGACGATCGGCATCGATCGCCCGATTGGCTTCGTGCACGAAAAAAAGGACGGGACAAGGCTGAATTATCCCATCAATTATGGCTATATTCCCGGTGTTTTGGGCGGCGATGATGAAGAACTGGATGTGTATCTGTTGGGGGTGGATCACCCCGTGGAGAGCTACACCTGCCGCATTGTCGGGATCGTCCACCGCAAAAATGACGTGGAGGACAAGTTGGTCGGTGTCCCCGAGGGCATGAGCTTCACCGCCGCAGAAATGACCGAGGCGGTTCATTTTCAGGAGCAGTATTACGATTCCTATGTGGAAACACTCTGAATAGTATCAATGAAAAACGGTTTGGAGGAAAAGTATGTACATGTCTTATAACCCCCCGAGCGAATTTGAGATAGAAGACACCATGTTGATGAAATATTTCGGTAACGGCGGTGCGGTCGTTATTCCCGAAGGGGTAACCGATATATTTTTTGAAGTTTTTTCGGGAAATATAACGATTACAAAGGTCAGCATACCGGGCAGTATTTCCGATATCACGTACTATGAATTCGAAGACTGTACCGCTCTTACCGAAGCAACTCTTTGCGAAGGTGTAAAAACGATTGGATACGCCGCATTTCGCGATTGCACATCACTGACAAAAATCATTCTTCCCAAAAGCGTGACTTGTATTGAAAAGCATGCATTTGCAGGTTGCCGATCCCTAAAAGAGATCTGCTTTGGCGGTTCAAAGACCGAATGGAGTATGCTGAAAAAAGAGGAAGCATGGGATGCGGATACGGGTGACTATCGTATCATCTACAGTGATGACGAGAACTGATTTTTGATCATTCAATAGAAAAAAGACGGGCTGTCTCAAAGGGAAAATTTGAGGCAGCCTCTTTTTAGGATGTTGGAAATTATCCATGCAGATTGCGGTATTCACTCGGGGACACACCCATAATCTTTCGGAAAGCGCGCCAAAAGGAGGGGAGATCTTTGTATCCAACTGCGTCTGCAACCGCGTGTACAGAAAAATCGGTATTTTCGAGCAACCAGCCTGCGTGTTCAATGCGGAGCTCGAGCAAATGCTGATGGGGCGTGATCCCCCAGCGGCGGCGATAGAGGCGTATGATGTAATCCTTGTCGTAGCCAAACCGATGCGAAAGCTCTTCCAGCGTGATCTGTTCAACGTATCGAGCCTCAATGTCGCTGCGGATCAACTCCGCAATTTGCGCTTGTTCATCGCGCTGCGGTGCGGTCTCCAAGAGAACGCTGAAAATGCGGTTCATATAGGAATTGAGCAAAAAAGGATCGGCTTTGTGGGTATGATATGCTTCCTCCAAGCGTTGTGGGTAGCGTGCGATAGCAGATGGCTGAAACCTACCGCGCAGAGGCAATCCGTTTTCCTCTTCCTCGCTGTAGCTCGCTCCAAGAAACTCGAGGTAGAAATATACCGGAGAATCGCCGAGCTCGATACCTTCCTGTAAAAGCCCCGCGCGTTGGATGTAGTATTCTCCCGCTTGCAATTCAATGTTCTGCCCATCCTCGCGAAAGCGCAGGATCCCCTCTGCCATGAGGATCAGCACACTTCTGCTGTGTCGGCGTGTCACGTGCAGTTCGTCCGGCTTGAAGCGTTTTATGGCACAGGTGCGAAATTCGGGCGCCGGTGAAAAGCTGAGTACCATTCTCTCTCCTTTTTGTAAAATCGATTTTTGCAATGTATATATCGAATATAACAATTGCTTTTTAACGCCTTTTTTGCTATTATACAATAGAAATCAGCCGATGTCAATAGAGATTTTACTTTTTTTGAATATCGGGCGAATTTTACAAGAGAGGATAAATGCAATGAAACTGCAGTTTTTAACAACGAAAGAGATTGCGCCGCGCGGGTGGATGCGCCGTCAACTGGAGCTTGAGGCTGAAGGGCTTTGCGGCAATCTTGACAAGGTATGGGCGGATGTGCGCGACAGCAAATGGATCGGCGGCGACCGCGAGGGTTGGGAGCGGGTTCCTTACTGGCTTGACGGCTTTATTCCGCTGGCATATCTGCTGAAAAACGAGGATATGATCGCACGCGCCAAGCATTACATCGACAGCATTTTAGCGGCACAGTGTGAGGACGGTTGGATCTGTCCCAACGGAGAGACTCCACGTGAGAAATATGACCTTTGGGCGATCCACTTGATTTCCAAGGTGCTCACGGTTTGGTACGATTGCTCAGAGGATGCGCGCATCCCCGATGTGCTTTACCGTATTATGAAAAACTTTTACGATCAGCTCTCGCGTGGTGAGATATCTGTTTTCAATTGGGCGAAATTCCGTTGGTTTGAGGGCTTTATCGCTTTGGGACGTCTTGCCGAGTGGTATCCTAATGAAGCGTGGATCCGTGAGTTGGCGCGTCTTTTGAAGGATACCGGTACCGATTACCGCAGCTATATGGAAACTTGGGTACGCCCCTTGAACAAATGGACATTACATACACATATCGTCAATATCATGATGATGCTGAAATCCGAGGTGGTCTCGCACGAGCTGTTGGGAGAGGAGTATACGGGGCTTGCCGATGAGCTTGATGCCTTCCTCGCAAAATACAACGGCACCCCCATTGGTCTATATACGGGCGATGAGTGTCTTTCCGGAATCAGTCCGATTCAAGGCACCGAGCTGTGTGCCGTGGTAGAACTGATGTATTCTTTGGAGTGGCTTTATGCCTATACAGGTGATGCAAAATGGGCGGAGCGTTTGGAAAAAGTTGCTTTCAACGCACTTCCCGCTACAATTACCGACGATATGTGGGGACACCAATACGATCAAATGAGCAATCAGATCGACTGTACGCCCTTTGGACGAAAGAATAAGCCGATCTTCCGCACCAATGGGGGAGATTCGCATGTGTTTGGATTGGAGCCGGAGTTTGGTTGCTGTACCTCAAATTTCGGTCAAGGGTGGCCTAAACTGATGCTGTCCTCCTTTATGAAGGCAGAGGACGGGCTCACCTGCGCTGTACCGATCCCGGCTGAAGTCTCGATGGATTGGAAGGGGACTCCCATTACCGTCTCACTTGAGACCTCTTATCCCTTCCGAAACCGCTTTGTTTACCGCGTGAATGCCGAAAAGAAAACCGGCATGAAGCTGCATATCCGCGTGCCGTCCTTTGCAAAGCACGTAATGGTCAACGGTAATGCTGTTCGCAAAAAGGCAATGCTGACCTTTGGCGGATTTGCGGCTGGTGAGACCGTTATTGAGATCATTTTTGAGGCAGAAGCAAGGCTGATTAAAAGCCCTGTCGGGTTGTACAATGCCGCATACGGATCGTTGGTCTTTTCACTTCCTATTGCGTATGAGGTCAGTCTGCGCGAGTACGTG
>JAFTXB010000035.1 GCA_017461825.1 Clostridia bacterium | reverse complement strand
GAATTTTACACACACGTGGAAGCTTTTTTGGAGTGTGTGGGGATGTTTCGTAGGTCATAAAGTATTCCTTTCGGCATAGGATGGGAAGAATTTGCGCAGGGCGGTTTCAAAATCGCCGGCAAGCTGCGCCGTGAGTTCCATGACCTCGCTTGTCATGGGGTGGGGAAAGACGAGCGTACGGGCATGGAGCGCGTGCCGTGCGATCGCATCCGACGGCGTGCCGTAGAGATCGTCACCCGTTAAGGGGTGACCGATGTGCGCAAAATGCACGCGGAGCTGGTGCGTTCTGCCTGTGATGGGGTGCGCTTCGACCAAGGTGTGCCCATTTTCCACCGCCAGCACGCGGTATTCGGTGCGCGAGGGGGCGGCATCGGGGGCGTCGGGCGGGCAGACCTCACGAAGAATGATGCTCTCTGTGGTGCGGTGGAGGCAGGCGTCGATCACACCCTCACCAAGCGGCATTTCACCGTCTAAAATCGCAAGATACGATTTTCGGATCTTTCCGCTCTTCATGGCCTCGGAAAGCCTGCCTGCCGAGGTGCGGTTGCGCGCGATGAGCAAAAGTCCGCTGGTGTTGCGGTCGAGGCGGTTGACGGGGCGAAAGACAAAGGGCTCGCCGTTTTTTGCGTAGCGGTAGGCAAGCGCGTTTGCCACCGTGTCGTCGTAGTGGTCGTGCGAGGGGTGCGTGGGCATATCGGCGGGCTTTGTGGGCACCACGATATGCGCGTCCTCGTAAAGGATCGCAATCGGCAGGTCAACCGGCTTGATGGGGGCGGTTTCGGTGTCCTCGGAGGCAATGCGCAAAAGGTCTCCCGTGTGCAGGATCCGCCGCACCGTCACGCGCTCGCCGTTGACCGTCAGCCCGTTTTCCAAAAATTTGATATGCTTGATCTCTTTGGAGGAGAGGCGCAGGTCGGCTTGCAAAAACTGACGCAAAAGCTTGCCGTCGTGTGCTTCTGTAATGCGGTATTCCATGCGTGCGCCTCCTTTTTCCGTTTTGATTATTGTATCACATTTTTGCGATGATTACAAGAGAATTTTGTGACCGATTTGAAATTATTATGAAAACTTTGCCGCAGGTATTGCGAAAAAGCGGTTTTTGTGCTACAATATAGGGGATGATCCAAACAGAAAGGATGTTTTTATGACGATGAAACGAACGCTTGCCATCATTTTGGCGGTGATTACGATTTTGACACTTTTCGCTTCATGCGGTAAGGAAAACAGGAACGAGGATGCGTGGGAGCTCTATGAGCCCGAAACGGCGGAGGCACCGGACCCCGATCTGCAAAGCGATTACACGGCGGATGCCGAAACGGTTGCCTACCTTGATGCCTTGAAAAAGACCTTTTTAAATCTCCCCGCCTCGCCTGCAGCCGATTTTAAGACCGCCGAAACCGACGGCGGCGTTGCCGTGACCGATTATCTGGGGGAGGACCGTGCGGTCAGGATCCCCGACCAATTTGACGGCAAGGCTGTGGTTGCGGTCTCGGATGCCGCGTTTGCCGATTGCAAAACGCTTGAAAATCTGTATATTCCCGACACCGTGAGGACCTACGGCGAGGGCGTTTTGAAGGGATGCTCGTCCTTAAAAGCACTTCACGCACCGCTCCCTCAAGGGGAGGATGCCTATCTCGGTTATCTGTTTAGCTCGTCGGCTTATACCGACAACGCGCGCGATATTCCGTCCTCGCTTGCCTATTTCGAGCTTGGCGGCACGATGACAGAGCTTCCCGCGCACGCGCTGTTTGATTGCAACGATCTTGTTTTGCTGACATTTCCCGCAGGCGTGACCGCCGTCGGTGCCTACGCGCTCTACAACTGTGAAAGCCTTTTGGCGCTTGACGTATCGGGCATCAAAACGCTTTCGGAGCACGCCCTCGATTCCTGCGCCGCTCTTACCCGCCTTGATTTTGGCGAGGCACTGACTACGCTGGGCTTTGGTGCTCTGCAGGGCTGTGACGAGCTGCGCAGGCTGACGTTGCCGTTCGTGGGCGACGGGGGAGAGAACGCCTACCTCGGCTATGCGTTCGGTGCCGAGGTGCCCGACTTTGCAAAGGGCTTTTATCCGCCGTATCTTTCTGAAATCACCCTGCTTGCCCAAGGCGCATCTCTTGGCGATTACGCCTTTTTTGAGTGCGAAACGCTCACACGGGTGAATATGTGCGAGGGGGTTCGGTCGATCGGTGTCCGCGCCTTTGCGGGCTGCACGCGACTGACCTCGATAGCTCTCCCCGCAAGCCTTGAAAGCATTCGCGAAAACGCCTTTTTCGGCTGCATTTCGCTGGAAACCATCTCGTTTGCCGAGGGCTCGGCGTTGAAAAGCATTGGAATCAACGCTTTTTACAAGTGCGGACAGCTCAAAGAGATCGCTCTGCCCGATTCGCTCAAGTCCCTGCCTGCCTCCTGTTTTGCCGATTGCTTTTCGCTCTGTAGTGTCGACCTCGGCGGTGTTACGGCAGTCGGAAAAAATGCATTCCACCGTTGTACACGACTCGCATCGGTGACGATCGCTGACAATGCCGTCATTGAGGACGGAAATGAGCCGCTTGACTGTGTGATTGCGCCGAAGGGGTGAATTTTTTGTCAGAAAACTTTTGAATAAAGTTATACTTGGCGCCAGCGCCAAGACACGTGATTTGCTACGCAAATACACGTCCGACACCTTTCAAAACTTTTCAATAAGGGTTAAATGGATATTGCGTGAATCAAAGATAAAAGCATTCTGAAAAACAAAACGCACCTGCGTTCCCGTAAGATGGGGAGCGTAAGTGCGTTTTTTGCTATGCGTAGTTTATTTATTGATGATGGTAATACCGGTGGGAGCGATTCCCGTTTGCTCGTAGACGATGGTGTTGATCTGTGCCAATTGAGCAGGCTGCAAGGTTTCTGCTTTGACGATGATGCTTGCGGTGTCACCGTTGAGTACGGCTACGCATTGCTCAAAGCCCTTTGCCGTGATAAGAGATTCAATGTTTGCCTCTTTTTGAATCTCCTCGGCAATAGCGGAAATGCTTGCAAGTGCCTCGGTTCTGACGGCTTCGCTCGAATCGGGATTGTCAACGACCGACTGCAATACTTCCAAAGCCTCGTCGCGTGCCTTTTGACGGCTGACCTGCGTTGCGGAGAAATATGTAGAATCGGCATCTGTAGTCGTATTACCGCCGTTTTGATTCAAGGAATCGGAAATGTTGCCGCTGGGTTGATCGTAGCCATCGTAGCCATCGTTTGTGTTTGCGCCCGAGAAGAGCACCCAGTTGAGCAGAACTGCCGCTCCAATGAGAAAGACAGAGCAGGCGATAATGATGTTTCGCTTGCCAAGCTTGAGGATCACGGCTTTGAACTTGTTGGGCTTCTTGATTTCGCTGAGCGCGGTGGATTGCGTTTTCATAAGGTTTATTCCTCCTGTGTATTGATTCGCTATAGCATATGAAACGCTCAAACAGAATATGACTGTTTGGGGAAAAATGTGCATATTATTTTTCTGCGGACGTGACATATATCCTGTTTGTGGAAACGTGAAAAGCGGCACTGATAAGGGCAGTCAGCTCCTGTCGGACGGCTGCGTCATCTCCGCCATGACAAACGATCCCG
>JAFTXB010000034.1 GCA_017461825.1 Clostridia bacterium | reverse complement strand
TTCTGCTCTGCACGAAGGCGCGGATTATATCTTTGCACTTGCAATTCAGAATGTCCCCGACACTCCCGTTACATTTGAAGTAACGCCCTACTACGTTACCGCTGAAGGTGACACCTTTAACGGCGACACCGTTGTATTTACGATTCAGGGCGCACCTTCTCAAAATATCACCGAATAAGGAGGACATCACGATGAAAAAGTATTACAATCCTGAAATTGAAGTGGTTCTTCTGAAAAATGAGGACATTCTTACAGCATCTTTGACAGCCGCAGGTGAGTTTGCTTGGGGTGCTGTTGAGGACGGAAACGTTTGGGACTGGGAGTCGTAATTCCATTACCTATTAATAATAACAGAAATCGCGCCGGCTTCGCTGCTAATGAAAGGTTAGCCGCGGAGCCGGTTTTCAAAACAACCATTGAAAGGAAACCATTATGAGCAAAAAAATAAAAATCGGCGTACTTGGCGGCTATCGCGGCTCCAGTATGATCAAATACTGCAAAGAGGCGGAAAACGCCGAGGTGGTCGCGATCTGCGACAACGCCCCCGAGGTATTGGAGGCACAAAAGCGTGACGCGGAAGGACTCAACATCACCTTTTACGATAATTTTGACGAGTTCATTCAGCACGATATGGATGCCGTGGTGTTGGCAAATTTTGCAACCGAGCACGCCCCCTTTGCAATCAAGGCAATGAAGCAGGGCAAGCACGTATTTTCCGAGGTTTCTCCCATGCAAACCATGAAGGAGGCTGTTGAGCTTTTGGAAACGGTCGAGGAAACGGGAATGATCTACGCCTACGGCGAAAACTACTGCTATATGCCCGCTCCCTACGAAATGAAAAAGCTCTACGCCCAAAATAAGATCGGTGAGTTTGAGTACGGCGAGTGCGAGTACATCCATAACTGCGAGCCGATTTGGCCCTCTATTACCTACGGCATCAAGGATCACTGGAGAAATAATATGTACTCCACCTATTATTGCACGCACTCCTTGGGCCCCATCATCCATGCAACCGGTCTCCGTCCCGTTTCGGTCATCGGCTTGGAAAGTGCAAATAATAAACGTCGTGAAATGGGCGGCGGAAAGGGTGCTGATCTTGGTATTGAGATTGTAACCATGGAAAACGGCGCGATCGTCAAGAGCATTCACGGCGGACTGTACGAAAACTCGGTTTGGTACTCCATGTACGGCTCCAAGGGTAGAATGGAGAGCGCACGCGAGGAGACCGGCAAAAACGATGTAAAAACCATTTTCGTCAAGTGTGATGTCAATGAGGGTGACTACGCAAAGCTGCCCGTTGAGGAATACAGACCCGCAAGACCTTATGACGATAAAGCAAGAGCCTTTGGACACGGCAGCTCGGATTTCTACTGTATGTGGCACTTTGTGGAAAAGATCAAGGGCAATCCCGAAGCCGATATCATCGACGTTTACGAGGCATTGGATATGTTCCTGCCCGGTATGTTTGCCTTCCGCTCGATCCTGGGCGGTAGCGTTCCCACCGAGATCCCCAATCTCCGCAAGAAAGAGGAACGTGAAAAGTGGAAAAATGACACCGCCTGCACCGATCCCAAGGTGGCGGGGGATATGCTCCTGCCCACACGCTTTGGCGGCACCCCCGATATTCCCGATTCGGTCTATGAGGCGGTCAAACAAAAGTGGGATGAGGAATGTGCAAGTGACAATCCCAACAACTACAGAGCAATGATCTACAAAAAGGGTGAGGGCAAATGATCTATTACGGTTTGGTCATTGCGGCTACCGTTTTGTTTTCGCTTCAGTTTTTCTTTAATCAGCGGTTTCAAAAGTCGTACGGAACCGACCTTCGTGCTTCGTTGGTCTTTTCCTTGTATAAAAGCCTTGTCATCATCGTCATCATGCTGTTTATCAGCGGATTTCGGGTGATCTTTTCATGGTTCAGCCTGCTTATGGCGGCAATCTATGCCGTTTCGGGGATCCTGATGAGCTACTACAGCTTAAAAGCCTTTTCGGTGGCAAATTTGTCGGTATATTCGGTGTTTTCCATGCTTGGCGGCATGATCCTGCCGTTTTTCCTCGGCGTGGCGTTTTATGATGAAAAGCTGACCGTTTTTAAGGTGATCTGTTGCGTGTTGATCGTTGGAGCCGTGCTTTTGAATATCAAAACGGGTACGCAGGATAAAAAAGCAATTTTTTATTATTTTGCGGTGTTTTTGCTCAACGGTATGGCAGGTGTGATCTCCAAGATCCATCAATCCTCGGCACTTTTGCACACCGATAGCTCGGGCTTTATGATCTGGTCAAGCCTCGTTACGGTCGTGATCTGCTTGGTATGGCTTTTGATCGGCTGGAAAAAGATCCCGCTTGTCAAGGGGCGAGACCTTTTGTTGGTGTCAGGCTACGGCGTATTTAACGGCGTTGGAAACCTGTTTTTGCTGATCGCCCTTGCGGTTCTGCCCGCATCCATCCAATATCCCTTGGTTACGGGCGGCGTTATGATCTGCTCAACCGTTATCAGTTTGATCAGAAAAGAAGCACTAACAGCAAAGGATTATATTGCAACCGCCATTGCGTTTCTCGCATCGGTTCTGATCGTTTTTTGATCGAGGAGAATATCATGAAAAAAAGACATATGCGATTTCCGAATTTTAAGGACAAGGCAGTCACGCTCAGCTATGACGACGGTGTTGCGCAGGATAAGAGATTGATCTCCATTTTGTCAAAATACGGATTAAAAGGTACGTTCAATCTCAATTCCGGTATGTTTGGCAGAGAAGCAACGCAGGACAAGGGAAGAATGACTGCACAAGAGGCTTTGAGGCTTTATACCGAGAGTGGAAACGAGGTTGCGGTACACGGCTTTAAACACCTTTCTTTGGCAGATGTCGATAGTGCCGTTGCGATCAACGATATTATCGAAGATCGCAAGGCGCTGGAGGCGTTGTTTGGAAAGGTGATAAAAGGCATGGCATACGCCAACGGTTCCTATAACGACAGCGTAGTGGAGGCCTTGAAGCTGTGTGGAATACACTATTCCAGAACGACCGAGTCATCAAGGGATTTCAAGCTCCCAAAGGATTGGCTCAAGCTCAAAGCGACCTGCCATCACAACGATCCGGCATTGATGGAGCTTGCAAAAAAATTTGTTGAGTACAGCGTTGGCGACTATCCTTGGAGAAACTATCCCCGTATGTTTTACTTGTGGGGGCATAGCTATGAATTTGACAATGATGATAACTGGGGTGTGATCGAAAAATTTGCCGAGTACATCGGCGGCAGAGATGACATCTGGTATGCAACCAACGGCGAGATCTATGATTACATCAATGCTTATGAGCGGCTGGAATTTTCGGCTGACGGAAGTATGGTGCACAATCCAACCGCAATCGATCTGTATATTACATATCACAGAAACAGTCAAAATTTCATCATTCCGTCAGGACAAACCGTAAGGCTGGATTGAGGAGACGAAAAAAATGCAGCACTTAAAGAAATTCTTATCAATTATTTTGTCTGCCGCAATGCTTTTTGCTTTAGTGATTGGTGCGCAGGCGGATACAGCAAACGAAAGCGAAACCACGCTGCTGGGTTATCAGATCACAGCCCCCGATGCGGCGGGGGAATATTCGGTTCGTTTGATCGCGTCGATCAATACCACCCCCGACAAGCTGGAGCGCTTTGAGAGCGTCGGCTTTGAGGTCACGCTTTCCTTTGACGATCGCTCCGACTGGGGCATCCAAACGGGGCACTTTTCCCGTAAGACCGTTTATTCCAAGATCTTTGAAAGCGGAGAGCTGAAATCGGTTTCCGATATAATGCCAAGTCTTGAAAACGGATACTTTTTCTTGCTCCCGATCAATGGGTTGTATACAGACGTTGGCAGCATCACCTTGTCCGTCAGCACGTTTTCGGTTCAAAACGGCACAAAAACGAAAACCGAACCAAGGGAGATCAAGATCGAGCATACGGCAGATACGTCAGCCGATCACTTTGTGCCGATCGGAAATGTGACCGAGTCCGAAAGATACGAGCTTGGAGAGGGCGCGTATGAATACGCGTATATGGGCGTGAGCTCCGACTCCTATAGCGCCTTGCTTTCCACCCTTCAAAATGAAGGATATACGGTATACAGTGAAAATTCAATCGACGGCAATCTGTTTGCAACCTATATCAAAGGCTATAAACAGATCAACCTGTCTTTTTACCCAAATTACAACGACGGTTCCTTAAAAGCCGTGTATTCGCCAAAGGGGTATCTCCCGCAAAATACGGCACCTTCCTACGAAAAGCGTGCCGAGGCGACCGTAACGCAGATCGGAAGAGTAGGCTCTAAAAATACTGCGGCAGGCGAGAGCTTTGTCATTCAATTGGAGGATGGAAGCTTTGTCATCATTGACGGCGGCCCCGAATCAAATGCGGATCAGGTGTCGTTGTATCACTTTTTATACACCAACAAGCCCGTGGCACATACAAAACCGCAGGTAACGTGGATGTTTACCCACGCGCACAGCGACCATATCGATCTTGCGGTGTCCTTTTTGGAGGACTACAGCGAACAGATCGATCTGAAAATGGTTTGCTATAATTTCCCCATCTTTTCAACGGTGGAGGATGCGGAGCAGACCTTTGTAACAGATAAAAATGCGGGAAACGATGCAGAAACGGTTGCAACATTAAAGGACATTCTCAATGAGAAGTATCCCAACGCGATCCGTTACGTGTATCATACAGGGCAGGTGCTCTATCTTGCGGGGTGCAAAATTGAGTTTTTGTATACGCATGAGGATCGCTATCCAAACGATATGGATACCTTAAACAAGACCTGCGGAGTATGGAAAATGACCTTTAAAGAGAATGATGCGGATACCGATTTTAACGGAAACAGTTTTTTGGTGCTTGGCGACAGTGAGACAGTAAACTGTGATTTTATGGCAAGCGTATACAGTACAACAACGCTAGATGCCGAAATGGTGCAAGCATCTCACCATGGTTTAAACGGCGGCACGGAGGCTTTGTATGGTATGATCACGCCAAGTATTGTTTTTTGGCCGATCGACTCGGGCAGATCCGTATCCGACGATAATTCCCAAAATAATAATAACGACGTTTGGGACAATGCAGCCAATCATGCATGGCTGCAGGATGCCAACATCGCTTCTTATTATGCGGATAAAACCATTACCGTTGCGGTAAAAACCTTGCGGAAACGCACGTTGCAGGTCATGTCGGATCCGTTTGACGGCTTTGGTGAAAATACAGAACATGAATTGGTCTGGGATTGGGAGGCATCATGATGAAATCCGTATCAAAGAATTATGAGAGCCCGTTGATCGAGCTGTATTGGATCGGGGCAAATGATGTTTTAACCGCCAGTGCAGATGCAAACGGTACAGTCTCGCTACAGATGGGCAGCGGTTCTGACGAGGGTTGGAATATCACTTACCGCTGAAGCTATGAAAAGAAAAAGCGTTCACGTCAAGGGAAAACCTTTGGCGCGAACGCTTTTTCTTGTGGATGTCTTATATTTTTTTCGTCCGCAGGAACAAAAAATCTGCGGTCGCCCGGTAAAATCAATCTTCTTCAAATTCGATAATGCTTTTCAGACGGTTTGGCAATAATTCAATATTTGTTAAGTCAAAATCGCCGTACGGTGTTCTCAATGTATGAGAGCCTTCTTTGTAGATAAAAAATGCGATACGGCAAGGATTCACCTCTTCTTCAGGTTCGTCGTATGTTTCGCATATTTTTTCAGTTCCGTCCGCATTCAAATACTGTTCCATGTAAGGACATTGCCAATCACCTTCATCAAGCTCTTCGTCCGGAACGGCAATCGAATTCCAATCAATTTCCGCGCTTGATATATTTAATGCCATCTCTACAAGCAACCATTCTTTGTTGAAATCATAGCAGCCAAAATACGTAACCATTTTTTTGTTCCCTCCGTTTTTTATAATTATACCACAAATCCGTGAGCGTTTCAAGAGCTTCGCACAAAATCACGCCGCAGGCGTGTCCGTTTGCGCGAAGCGCAACATCATTGGGCGTAGCCCACATCATTGCGAAGCACATCATTTGCACGAAGTGCAACCTCGTTCATTTGTGTCGCGAGGCGGCAATGATGTTGAGCTGACGCTCAAATGATGTTGCGTGCGCTGCACGCAAATGATGTTGTGTCCTGCGGACACAAATGAAAAAATCCAAGTCTTTCGACTTGGATTTTTTGGCAGGGGCAGGAGGATTCGAACCCGC
>JAFTXB010000033.1 GCA_017461825.1 Clostridia bacterium | reverse complement strand
CACGTGCAAGGCCATGTGTAGTCGGTTCTCTTCCACAGGGTGTCGGTGACTTCGTCGGGAAGATCGACCGTCCAGCCCTCTGCGATCTGGAGTACCGGTCCGAGACCCTTGACCATGTTCAGACGGATCATCGTGCAAGGCACCTCTGCCTTGGTCACAAAGCGGGACGAGAATCCGCCGCCGCGGAAGTAGCCGTTGTCTGCGGCACACCACTCGACGTTATCCATAATGGCTTTCTTATCTGCCTCGGTGACGTTGTACCATTCTTTCATGGTGGGCTTTCCGTTCTCGTCGGTCGCACGGCAGTTTGCGTCCACGCAAGCCGCGCCCGAGTTGATCAGGTGGATAAATCCGCCCGCGTCCTTTGCTTTACCCTCAATGTCGTAGTCAGTCACGCGCTTAACGGCGTTCTCAGACCAATAGGTACGAACGTCCGCGAATATCTGCGGACGGTTGGTCAAGAGCTTCATAAAGAGCATGCCGATGCCGTTGAGGGTATCGTTCTCGGTAGCAAGGATGTACGGCTCACGCGTGCCGTTCCAGTCGAAGGAAGAATTGAGGATCGACTCGGCAAAGTCTGCGTTGGGATAAAAGTCGGTCCACTGTCTCTGTCCCTGGAAGCCTGCGGCAATGGCGTTGTGACCGACCATTTCTTCCTCACAACCCTTGGGGAGATTTTGGTTGCCGTTCATCAAATCCTCGATGATCATCGCAAGCTGTACGCTGAAAGCAAATTCCTTTTCCTTCTGCTCGTCGGTCTTGCGGATGAAGTCGGGGTTCTTATCAAAGCCGATCTTGCAATTCTCTTTTGCCCATGCAAGCGCTCTTTCGTATTCGTCCTTGTCGTAAATTTCTTCGGTCATGCGGCGGATGACTTCGACCTCGTCCACCGACTCGACGCGCATACCGAGGTAATCTTCCATGAAGTTGACGTCGATCTGCGAGCCCGCGATACCCATGCAAAGCGAGCCGATCTGGAGATAGGACTTCCCTCTCATGCTTGCGGCGGCGATTGCGGCGCGACCGAAGCGGAGCAGCTTTTCCTGCACGTCAGCGGGAATTTCGGTGTCGTCAAGGTCCTGTACGTCCTTGCCGTAGATGCCGAATGCGGGCAGACCCTTTTGCGCGTGTGCGGCAAGCACCGCTGCAAGATAAACGGCACCCGGACGCTCGGTTCCGTTAAAGCCCCAAACGCCCTTGATGGTGTGGGGATCCATGTCCATGGTCTCGGAGCCGTAGCACCAGCAGGGAGTGACCGACAGCGTGATGTCCACGCCCTCTCTCTTGAATTTCTCGGCGCAAGCGGCGGTCTCACCGACACGTCCGATGGTGGTATCGGCAATGACGACCTTGACGGGCGTGCCGTCGGAGTAACGCAGGTTGTCCTCAAACAGCTTTGCGGCTCTCTTTGCCATGTTCATGGTCTGCTCCTCAAGCGACTCACGAACGCCCAGCTTTCCGCGTCTGCCGTCGATCGTCGGACGGATGCCGATGACGGGACACTTTCCGACCAAATTGTTCTTTCTCATGTTTTGTTTCTCCTGTTTCCAATAGTTATTATACACTCTTGATCAAAATGATTCGTTATATAACAGTATTAACAAATTTCACGATCTCGGTGGCAAGAAGCTCATATCCTTCCTTCAGTAGATGAACGCCATCGGGCGAAAACAATTCCTCATGCTCTTTGGTAACCGTGTAAAGATCAATGACGGGCAATTCGAATTTTTTTGCAAGCTCGGATACTACCCGATTTCTCACCACCACACGCGCATCTCTTTCGCTGTCGGCTACGTGTGTGGTCAACAGCAATACTAACGGAATCCCCTTAAATTCTTGCAAAAGGAAGAGGATCATTTTTTCAAAATATCTTGCGTACTCTGTTTCATCCTCCAAATGCCAACCGTGAAGTCCGTTGTTAAATAAAATGATCTGCCGCTCACCTTCCTGTTTTGCAAAAAGGCAAAGCGAATCGGTAAAATACGGATGATCCAATGCTTTTGAGGTTCCAAAGCCATCAAAAAAGATCTTTTCATTTGCCATATGCGTAGCAACACGCCTTGTAGCACAAGATATGGAATCCCCTATGTACAGCACCCTCGGAATTCCTTCCGTTTTGGCATGCTCCCACCAAACATTGTCCCATTCATAGGTCTCCAACCGTTCCTTACAGTTTACAAATTCATATGTAAAATCACTCATACTGTTCTCCATATCAATGATAAAAAATTGACACGATATTAATCTGTTTCATTCTCCATTTCATTATATATCAAAACGCACCGCAAAGCAATGTATAATCGTACGTTTGATTTTCAAATCGTTCAATTATTTTGTAACTTTATGGATAAAACAAAAAAATAGTTGGTTTTCTGTTGACAATCATTCAAAAAAGTGCTACAATAAAAAAAATGGGAAAGGAGCCGCGGACATGCCCGTACATATCGAGAATTTTGGTTTTGGAACCGAGTGGAACGAGTTTTACAGCGATGTCTATGAAGGATATCTGCCCAATATGTCGGACTATCATATGCACGGCTACTATGAGATCAGTCTGATCCTTTCGGGAGATGTCAAGGTGATCCTTCCAAACAGCTTACAGCAAGGCACGCAAAGCCGCTTGGTTCTGACACGCCCAATGACATCACACCTCATTGTTTGTCAGACTCATCTGCTCTATAAGCGTATCAACCTGCTTTTTTCAAACGAGTACCTTGCCGACTACATCCCCGAATGGAAACAGCTTTTGAGGGTATTTGGAAAAAACGGAAAAGTACTGCTGCTCTCCGAGCAAGAAACCGATCTGTTTTTAAGGCTTGCGGAAACGATCCGCGGGGAAACCGATGAGCTCCGCCGACGCTTGTTGCTGCTCATCTTTCTTTCCAAAGCAAATGAGTTGCTTCGGGGAGAAAGCGAGCCTTCTGAGGAATTGCCAACCTATGTCACGAAAGCTCTGTTGTATCTGCAAGAGCACTACGCCGAGAAAATAGTAGCCGCCGAGCTTGCCTGGCAGCTTGGCATCGGCCGTACCACGTTGATGACCGCTTTTAAGCGCTATACGGGCAGCACGTTAAATGATTATTTGACACGGTACCGCTTAAAACAAGCCATTCGCTGTCTGCGTGAGGGACAAACCGAGCAAAGTGCTGCCGAAAATTGCGGATTTGGTGACGCTTGCAATCTGATCCGCGCCTTTCGCCGCCACTTCGGAACCACCCCGGGGCGGTATTTGAGTACACAGGAACCTATCGGTTCCGAGAAGAATCCCCTTTGAAAAGCTTCGGTCTATTTTGCCGAATCCATTATTAACAAATCATAAATAAGGAGACTTTTTGATCATGCCATGTATTGATATGCCGCTGAGTAAGCTGCAAGAGTACCAAGGAAGAAACCCCCGCCCTGCCGATTTCGATGCGTTTTGGGACGCATCGATCGAGGAAATGAACGCTATCGACCCACAAGCCGAATTTGTACCCTACGACTATCCT
>JAFTXB010000032.1 GCA_017461825.1 Clostridia bacterium | reverse complement strand
TCGGATCGCTTGCGATCCTTCTCAGCGATGACACACAGAGGCTTTATTTTGCAATATACGTTAGTAACATTCACGCAAAACGAAACTTTTACGTGTCATCCTAAGCGAAGCAAAACCAAGGAGCGAAGTGACGACGGGATCTACTTCATCTCTATTGCCCCACGCGTCATCCCATTTGATCTTCGTATTACCCCGCCTTGCCGTCAGTTCCCCCGGTTCCGCGGAATCCCTTTTTGCGGTTGTATGCCAGATAGCGTCCTTCCAATTCGGGCGACACACTTGTGGGATTTGAGGCAAGCACCCGCTCAATGTCACGCTGTGTCACGCAGGAGGGCATTCCGGTGCGGAAATGGCGAAAGAGAGGCTGATCGGCAATTTTTTCGCATATTGTCGAAATATCGGCGGAGCTGTAGCCCTGCAAACGCTTGGCAAGCTGCTCCAGATCCACATCGGGGGATTTGGGAGGAACCGAGCCGCCCAGCCCCTTTTGAACCAAGAATCTGCGGGCTTCCAGATCGGGAAGTCCAACGTATATCTGTGTGTCAAGACGTTTTCCGCGAAGGATCGCGGGGTCAATGCTCCAGGGGCGGTTTGTCGTGGCAACAAACACAATGCATTTGTCTTTGTTGGATTGCACCATTGCGTCAATGCATTGCAAAAGCTCGTTTACCACGCGGTTCATTTCTCCGTCGGCACCGCTGTTGTGTCCCGTACGCATCCCCGCAACCGCGTCAAATTCATCGATAAAAGCAAGAATACGGGGCGATTCATCATTGATAATGCCATCCATATAGGCGCGCATGTTGCGTGTCGATTCTCCAAGATAAGAACCGATAATTTCACTCGCTTTGCAGCGGTGCATCGTCATATTCAGCTCATTTGCCAACGCTTCGGCAAACATTGTTTTTCCGGTTCCGGGAGGGCCGTAGAGCAGGATCTGTATCGTCCTGTTCGGCTTTTTCTTGTATTTTGCGAGAATTTCAGGATGCTCCAAGGGCTTTATCACCTTGTTGATCAGCAGATCTTTCACTTCCTTCAGCCCCGCAATGTCGCGAAAGCTGATGTCACTGCGAATGCTGTCGGTCGCGGGCGTTGGCGTTGGGGGAGGCGTTTCCTGCGCATGCGGGGCGGTGTCGGCAGATGCCATCCGCTCCTTCATTTGTCCCATCCTTTTTTCCCACCCCGAAACATGCTTTGCGTAGATGTCGCGCATATATTTCGGCTCGCCCGGATCTTCGGCAATGCGCCGTGCCAGCTCGCAAGCCTTGTAGGCGGTGGCGTACGCTTCGCGAAAGGCGCTCGACCTGACCTGAGAGCGGTAGTCCGATTCCAGCTCTGTCATCAATTGATTGACTTTTTCATGATAGGTTTGTGCCATTTGCAGTCAACTCCTTTTTTGGCTCCGTGCGGTCAAAAATGCCGATTTACTTTAAATTGCTCGGTTTCAATCGGTACTTCTTCGTCGGGATAGATCCCGCCCACACTGTCGATCTCGCGCTGGCGCTTCAGTTCGCCCACCAGTTCTTCAAATACATCGTTCGTTCCCACCGAGGAAACACCCTCTTCAAGCTGACTTGTCATCAGCTCAATGTCAATGTCAAGCTGCTCGAGCTGACGCTGCAATTCGGAGATCGCGTTGTCGTCAACCAAGCCGCTCACCGAGCCAAGATCAAGCCCGGGGTCAAAGGTATCCAAAAATACCAGCTTTTGTCCCAACAGCTCCATGGTTTTGAGATTGAGCAGATAGATCTTCGTTTTGCGGCCGATCGCCGTGTTTTGAATGTTGATGATGCTGCAAAGCCGCTTGGCTTCAAGCTCATCCCCGGCTTCGAGTGCGCGGATCGCATCTTCACGGCTTTTGGATGCTTCGGAGCGCGAGCGGTCTATCTCGCCTTTGATCTGCTCGCAGGTCTTTCTGCGCGTCATCACCTGACGTTGCAGCTCCTGCTTGGTCTTTTCCAGCTTTTTTTGCTTTTCGATCGCCAGTTCTTCGGGCGTAGGCTTGTTCTTTTTCTGAAACATGATCTTCCTCCAAATCTGTCCGTGTCGGGCGGACTCTATCAATTCTTAATACTGTTTTTACGGGAAATTACCCCGTCGGTCATGTCGGCATTCAGTGCTTCGGCCTTTTTGAGATTGCCAACGATCTCCTCCAGCTCGTCATTCACAGCGAGCATAGGCTCGGTCGAGGTGCCGCGTACGTCTACCGTAGACGTACCGTAAATTCTTTCATCGACCACGAGTTGCTTGACGGATAGCGCGGAGATCCGTGCTTCGAGCGCTTCGGTCACATAGTGATAGTCTTCGGCAAGCAGCTTGCTGTAGGTCGTATCGCGGAAATAGACGTCAAATTCTTCGAGAGCAACTCCCGCGTTTTGCAGATAGTCAAGCTTCTTTTTCAACTCACAGAGTGCCAAACGGCGGTTGGCAAGCACTTTTGCGTTGTTGTTATGCCCGTTGCGCTGGGACTGAACAGAAATAAACGATTGCGTCAGCGCGTTGTTTCGTTGTACGTTGTTCACAGCACGGGCGGCTGCAACCTTCGCGCCGATCTCCTGCATGACCTCCGACAGTGCCTCCGAAAGCTCGTTTTCCTGCACAATGTCCTCGTCGATCAAACGGGAGGTATCTTCAACAGATGCCAGAAAGGCGCGCGTGTCAACGATCTTTTCGCCGTACAGATCGGAAAACCGCTTGCCCGAGGGATGCTTGATCAGCACCGAAACACGGTCTATAGCCATCAAAACATTGCTTTCGGTGGGGCCCACCGTGAGCGCCGAGCGTATCCCGCCGATCTGCTTGTCGATCTCCGCGCGCCGCTCGGGCGTGAGGTCGGTGGCTCGGTATTGCAAAAAGCAGGTGGAGAGACGATCGATCACAGCATCGCGCTGATCAGGAGGGATCACCCGATCGTAGTCACCCAGCGCGATCTCGCGGTAGAGCGCCGGGAAGGGCTCGTTTCCTCCGCCCGGCAGAAGCGCGTCTTCGGCAGAGAGCACGAAAAGAGAGAACGCCGCATCCCCGATCGGATGGTCAAATTGCTTGCAGGAGGCAAGCTGAACGTCAAGCAGACGAGCTATTTTTTCCAGAGCGTCAAGCTTTTCCCGCGCGGGGATCGATGCCTCCAGATAGCGGTCGAGCTCACCGCGGAGCTTTCGCAAACGAAGTGCCTGCGCGGCAGAAAGCGCGGTGGGAAGCGCATCCCACGAGCGGTTGACCGACTGCACCGCGTCGCGAAGCAGCTTTTCATTCTTTTTGTCTTTTAAAAACCAATCCATATCAATTCTCTCCTTTCACAGCCCCACACAGGGCGTATACTAATCTCTGATTAAAATAAAGAACTTTATTCGGGAGCCCATTTTGGGTTAGTGGTCCCAAAATGGTGGCGGGAGCTATTGCTCGGATAAAACGATTTAACATCCCCTTACCGTCAGAAAACGAAGGAACAGCGCACCAATACCCCACAATATCCAAACAACTTCTTTTTTGAAAGTTTTGAAAGGTGTCGGAAAACTTTTTCAAAAGTTTTCTGACAAAAGTACTATCTCAGTGCATCAAAGCCTTGAGGCTCTTGTTCGGTTCTGTTTCCAAGCTCTTCTGCAAGCTTCGGCATTTCAAGATATTTTTTCATTGTTTCGGCGTCTTCGTTCATTTCGGCGAGCATGCGTTCGTTTTCAAGATGCTTCGTCCATTCGTTGCTTTCCATGCGGTTAAAGGGCATGGAGAACGAAAACGCAAGCTTTTCCATCGAGATCCCTTTTTCAAAAAGAGCCCCGTTGATGCTTTTTTCACAGCCGAGAATCAAGTCATCTTCCAAAAGAAGCTCTTTCATCCCGTCAAGCCGCAGGGTGCGATTTTCCACACGGCGTGCCAATTCCGAACAGCCTTCCGCCACTTCGCTGTAGATCGAACGGTGAAGCTCTTCGCAGAAAAGAGATTCCCGATCCGAAAAGGCTTGCACCAACCTTGAGGGGGAGTTGATCTCGGCGCGGTAGGAAACGCAGAGAGAAACACGAGCGGGAACCGCCTTGCCGTACCCAACGTCAATGTTGACATCATAGGGCAAGCGAAAATCCGAACAGCGGTCGCTTTCTCCAATTTCTTTGAGCGAGCGCGCCAAACAGTAAAGGCGGCAGGAGGAAAGCTCTGAGGATGAGGTGATCCATTCATTTTCGTCGGTTACGGAAGGCTCTTCCGCATCGCGTCGGGTCAGCTTTACGGGGCGGTAGGCAAACGGGAGCTTTACAACAGCGCGCGAGGGCGAGTGACTCCAGTTCGCGTCGATGCGGTGCATAATTTCGCCGTCTCCCATCGCAACTTCCACTCTTTGGTGCCGCTTGGTGAGCTTGCCGCAAATTATAGGTTCATACATGTCAGTTACCTTCTTTCCGGTATCATTATAGCATTGTATAGGGGGCTTGTCAATTGGGGCGGAGGGATCGGATTAAGTGTGCTTAACAGATAACGATCCAAAGCCCGCGGTCATTTCATACTAATTCGGGAGTCCATTTTGGGTTAGTGGTCCCAAAATGGATGCGGGAGCGATTGCTCGGATAAAACGATCCAACATTCCCTTACCGTCAGAAAACGAAGGAACAGCGCACCGACATCCCACAATATCCAAACAACCTTTTTTTAAAAGTTTTGAAAGGTGTCGGAAAACTTTTTCAAAAGTTTTCTGACAAAAACCAATATAAAATATAATTTAATTTTCTCACAGCAGATCGCGCAGGGTTTCGGAGGTCACGCCAAAGCAGATCCCGGGCTCGGTCGAGAGAAGCACAGCGGAGACAGTTTTGTTGGGATATTCCAAGAGCACATCTTCGGGCGTGTTGGGAGAGCCGGTCAAAAGCCCCACTACCTCTCCGTTGATATTGTACAGGGGGCCGCCGCTGTTGCCATGCTGAGCGGTGCCGTTCATTAAAATGATTTCGCGGAAACGGCTGTATTCGATCTCGGTGTGGTGCTTTACATAGTCCTTGATGCTGAATTTGTTGTAGGATAACCCATATCCCAAAGCTGAGCCCACCGTGATCACTTCGTCTCCGGGCAAAAGCGCATGGCTGTTCCCAAGCCGATTGGCAAGCGCGTCAATGTCAGCGGGATATTCATGGGTAAACTTGAGCACCGCCACATCTTCGTTCACGTCAAGATTCACCACTTGGATGGGATAAAATTTTCCTCTGTGCCGCGCCCGCAAGCCGGTCAAAATGCGGGGTGTCCCGTCGGCACGTGTCATGATCACATGCGCGTTGGTCGCGATCAGACGGCCTTGAATCAAAAAGCCGGTTCCCATCACCCAATCGTCGGGGAGAAAGATCTCCACAGTAGTGTCTTTTTTCATGGCAAACATTTCGGCTGCAACCGTGTGGACCGAGCTGACCGTACGGCGTGTTTTCGGAAGATACTTGTCGGATATCGCGCGGATCTTTTCGGAGAGATCGGCCTCGCGCCGAGGTGAAAGGCTCTTTTCATCGATCAATTTCCCGTCGGGAATTTCCGAGTGGCAGTAAGGACATTTCATAGGTTCTTTTCTCCTTTATCATAGTGTTCTTCCGTTTCATTATAGCATAGGAATTCTTCAAATGCAAGAAAAATTCGGCAGGTTTTATACTTTTTGACCGACAACGATCCACCCAAGCTGTCAAAGCGAGGAGGTAAGACATCGCCCCACAGCTTCGGCACGCGCGGAGAAGCGAGAGAGGATCCTTCCGGCTTCGTCACGCGAAAGACCGCCCTGTAGCTTCACAGCGATCTCGTCCCCAAAAAGACAGATCTCTTTTTCTCTGTAGAGCCGTTCGAGCAGAGCCAACCCCTCGGAGCCCGATAGCGAGCAAGTGCGGCGCAAGGAGAGCAGGAGCCCCCCACCGTCTGTCACAAACTCACCGTCCGAGGTGCGGATATGCCGAAATCGGGGGCGTGTCACGGCTTTGTCGGAGGAACCCCATTTTGCAACCAAAGTTTCTTCTTCATTTTTTTGGGGGGAGACGGAAGAGACCGCAAATTCGCCAAGCACCGCCGCGTCGGCGGCATCAAAGCGTTGCAGCTTGATCGGCTTTCCAAAAAAGGAGTACATACTCCAGGTGTAGTTGGCAAGCTTTACACGGTCGGGCGGTAAAAGCTCACAAAAACGCTGTTTCATAATCATTTCTCCTGTTCTTGTTAATAGTATAGCGCAAAAAGAAATTTTTTACAATAGGGTACAAAATAACATGTTAAGCACACTTAAGGCTCATTCTCGCGTGTCATCACTAAGTAGGGTCGCAAGCAATCCGCAAAACCTCAACGCGTCATTTTAAGCAAAGCAAAAATTTTACGTGTCATCCTGAGCGAACGAAGTGAGTCGAAGTTTTGCGTAGGCGAGGCTTGCCGAGCGGAGCAAAACCGAGGAACGCCGCAAAGCGGCGCGACGAAGGGATCTATAAACGCTTACCGCAAGCCTTTCCTTATTCCAAGTAACATCCTGCGAGAATGAAAAGGATGTTACTGTCATAGGGAAAAACGAAGTAATGAGCAAGATCCCTGCGCCGCAAAGCGGCTTGGTTTGCTCCGTTCGTTCCTCACTACGCAAACTTCGACTCACTTCGTTCGCTCAGGATGACACGGTGGGCGCGCTCCGCTTGGGGGCGCGTTAAGGATTCCATTTGCGCAAAACGTTACTAACGCATATCGCCAAATAAAACTCTAACGTGTCATCCTGAGCGGAGTTCCGCCAAATAAAACTCTAACGTGTCATCCTGAGCGTGCGTAGCCCGCGAAGTTTTGCGTAGGCGAGAAGCTGCAGGCGGCGCGGAATGGAGCAAAACCGAGGAGCGAAGCGACGACGGGATCTATAAACGCTTACCAATAGCTTTTCCTTATTCCGAGTAACATCCTATGAAAAGAAAAGGGAAAGTAACAGTCATACGGAAAAACGAAACGATCCAAAAAAATCGGCGCAACCCGAGTGGGTCGCGCCGAAAAAAATCAAAAGGTTTACCGCTTTTTGCGCACATACCAAATGCCGATTCCAATGGCGGCAGCGGCAATGGGGAGAATGAGAACCAAAATGACACCCAAAACAATAAACTGCGTCGCCGAAACAGAGAGCGTTGAGGTCTCCATCACGCGCGCTTCAACGGCAATGCTGTCGCTCGTAACACCGCTGAGGTGGTTGAGGGCAGAAAGCGCAAAATCAAAGTTTCCGTTTGAGGAATAGGTGTTTATTTCTTGGCGCAAAAGATACGGATCCCCGACCCAAACAATTTCCGTGTTGCCTTTTTGAGCGCTTGCCCCAAAAACAAATTCGCCTTTTTCGCCGATCGTTGTGAGAGCTTTATCCGAAGGGTCGATCATATATCCCAGTGCCGATGTGTAAAGGAGCTTAGACCATGTTACGCCGTCGGCTTGCAGAGGTTCGATCGAATGGGCACTGTAAGAGAGAACCGTACCGTCGTATGCCGCCGTGATCGGATGCGACGGATCAATATGCGCGTAAAAGATGTATTTTGGGTAGGATGCGTTGTATAGGTAATTGGAATTACCTTCACAAAGTACATTTTGTTGCTTTGCAAAGCCCATTCCGTAGGCATTGAGCACGGAGGTGAGGTTGGCCAGCTCCGAGGCGCTAAACATCGTCGTCAAAAACAGCTTGCCGCCGCCCGCGAGATAGGCGGAAAGTGCCGTTGCTTCTTCTTGAGTGAGATCGACGGTGGGCGCATTCATCAAAAGCACGTCACAGTCGGTGGGGATCTGCGTGAGCGCGGAAAGCGACAGCACATCAAAGCTTGCGTCCGAGAGATATTCGGTCACCCCCGCGTCAAGTGCCGTTGTGCCGTTTCCTGTCAAGGTGTAAACGGTTGCCACACGGTCAAGCGTGACATAATTGATCGCATTCGTCACGCAGGATTCGCCGTCAAAATAGGGGGTCGTGTTTTTCATAAATAAGGCAAGCGATTCGCCTGTCTCGTCGTTTTTGGAAAACGTATCGAGCATTGCGGCATATTCCATAGG
>JAFTXB010000031.1 GCA_017461825.1 Clostridia bacterium | reverse complement strand
GCTTTTTAACTGATATGCATATCTTAGTAAGGAACCGAATCTAACGGTACGACACAGGATCTTCCATCCAAAAGGAGGCAACCATATGGATCAAAAAGCCGACTTCCGCCAAAGCCCTGAAAAAGCAGGTCAGGGTTATCTCATTATACGGGCTACAACAGCACGCGGAGCCATTCCGCTCGAAGGGGCAGAGGTAAATGTTTATGATTTGCTTCCCGACCTTACACCGGGGCGCGGTAATCTCATCGTATCGGTGTCAACCGATCGCGACGGAAACACCGTTCCCATTCCGCTCCCCGCGCCCCCGAGGTCATTGACACTCACCCCACAAAACGGGCAACAACCGCCCTTCTCCACTTATCTTGTGGATGTCCGTCTCGATGGCTATTTCGCACAGCAATACATCAATGTTCCAATCTTTGACGGTATCACCGCGATACAGCAGGCGGAGCTGATTCCCTTGACCGAAAACGGGCGAACCGACTCACGCTCCCCCGACGGTGAACGCTTTTTTGAGTCCACTGCCCCCGATCTTTAAAGAAAGGAGAATGTCATGCCCGATCTTCCCATCATTCCCGAAACCATCACAGTACATCTGGGACCGCCCGACAGCGATGCTCAAAACGTCACCCTTCCCTTTCTCGATTACGTGGCAAATGTCGCCTCAAGTGAGATCTATCCTACCTGGCCCGAAAGTGCTATCCGCGCAAATATGTATGCGCAGATCTCATTTGCGCTTAACCGTGTGTTTACCGAATACTATCGCACGCGCGGTTATGATTTTGATATCACCAATACCACAGCAAACGATCAATTTTTTGTGCAGGGACGCGATGTTTTTGACAACATCCGCGAGATTGCCGGCGAGCTTTTCAATAATTATATCCGAAGAGCAGGCAATGTTGAACCGCTTTTTGCGCAGTATTGCAACGGCACCACGGTAACCTGCCCGGGGCTTTCGCAATGGGGCACAGTTGAACTCGCGAACCAAGGTCTTACACCCTACGAGATCCTCACCTATTACTACGGTGACGACATTGAGCTCGTGCGTGATGCTCCGATCGAAAACAACACCGCAAGCGCTCCCGAGGTAGCCCTTTCTTTAGGTTCCGCCAACGACGATGTTCGAATCGCCCAGATACGCCTCAACCGCATTTCATCAAATTATCCGTCCATGCCAAAGATCGCACGGACCGACGGGGTGTTCGGTACCGATACCGAGGCGGCTGTACGCCGTTTTCAGGAGATATTCAATCTGACGCCTGATGGCATCATAGGAAAATCAACGTGGTACCGTATCCAAAATGTCTATATCGGAGTCAAGCGTCTCAACGACCTCAATTCAGAGGGAATCTCTCTCAATGAGGTGACCGATCAATATCCCGGCGTACTTCAGCTTGGAGACAGCGGCAACGCAGTGCTCAATTTGCAATTTTTTATCTCGTATGTTTCACAGTTTTACGAAACGATCCCCCCTGTTGCGATCGACGGTATGTTTGGAGAAGCCACGCGTGCGGCAGTCGAGGACGTACAAAGAACATTCGGGCTCCCCGTCGACGGTGTAGTGGGAGAGCTGACATGGGATCGGCTCTATCGCGCCTACCGTGGAATCGTCGATACGGTTCCGCGCGAATACGTCGAGGGCTATACCATTCCCTACGGAGGAATTCCTCTGCGCGTGGGAGCCGATTCCGAAGATGTCAGGCTCCTGCAACAATATCTCAATTATATCGCACAGACCTACACCGAAATTCCGCAGGTAAACCCCACCGGATATTTCGGTCCTCGTACCGAAGAGGCTGTCATTGCTTTTCAAAATTTAGCGGGAATTGCACCAACGGGAATCGTTTCCGCCATTACTTGGACTGCCGTAACCGAACTTTACAATGTGCTATATAAAGGCTCTCAATTGCAGGACGGACAGTATCCCGGCTTTGAAATAGGAGGATAAACACATGAACGGTCATCCAAATCACGCTCCGGCAACCGAAAATCTGCAACGCTACCTGCGTCAGCTTTCCTTTGTTGAGAAAAGCATTCCCGCCCCACCTATTGACGGGATATTCGAGGAAAAAACCGCTGATGCTCTGCGGGAATTTCAAAGATTGCGAGGCTTCACGGTAACAGGCAATGCCGATCGGGAGACATGGGAAAAACTCTATGCCGATTACCGCATGTCCTTGGCACAAAATTCCCCACCAAGACAGATTTCACTTTTTCCGTTTGCCCCACACGGTTTTGCATATGAAACAAACAGCAGCGGATTTCCAATTGCTGCCATCCAATATATGCTCAGAGAGCTTCAAAGAAACTACGCCGAGTTTGCCGATCTTCCCGTCACGGGAATTTACGATAAAAAAACAGCAGATGCCGTACAACTGTTTCAAAGCAGAAACCGTCTCGAGCCACACGCAAAAACCGATCTTTTAACGTGGAATACCATTGCCGACCAATATAATACACTCGCTGCGCGAATCGGAAACGAGTAATAAAATATTCTCAAAAACGCTTATTTTATTCTCATATGGGTATACAAAAAAATGAAACAATGTGATAAAATAAAAGAAAATAAAGTCGAAAGGAACTCAAAATCTTGAAAATGAAGCATCTTCTATCACTTATTTTGGCATGTATCCTCTGCATTTCCCTCATTGCCTGCAACAAAACAAGCAAGGATCCCCTTGATACCGGTGTCGCCACACCCGAAAACAACGGGGTTGAAGAAACCACGCCCGAGGAAGAAACAACTACATCAGAGGAAGAAACCACCGCTGAATCAGGTCCCCAGATCGTCACAAAATCCTATAACTTTACCGAGATTCTTGACAAGGTCAAGGTATATGGCAGAATGTCCACCTCCACACTTGGACTTGAGCTTGATCACACAGCGGCGGGTGTGGAATTTAATGCCTACATCGAAGGGTCCCTTACCGTTACCGTCAATATCGCAAAGGGTGGCAGTGATTCTGTAAACGATAATTGCTATTTTACCCTGTACATTGACGGTGTAAAAAGCGAGACTCGCTTCAAGGCATTAAACGGTATAAATACCACCTTTGATCTGGCAAACTTTAGCGAGGGTGGCGTGCACAATATCCGTTTGGTCAAGCAGACCGAGGCAAAGAACGCTCTTTGTACTTTCAGAACCGTTTCCTTTACCGGTTATTTTGAAACAAAGCCGGTCGATGCCGCACACTATGTGGAGTTTCTTGGTGACAGCATCACTGTCGGTTACGGAAACCTGATTGCAAATGGCGGCTCCAATGCGGGAATGGCAACCAACCAGGATGCCACACAAGCATTTGCATATCTTGCGGCACAAAAACTGAAAGCTGACTACTCTATGGTTGCGGTAAGTGGCATCGGTGTTGTCAAGGGGTATCGTACTAATACCATGAAGACCTATTTTGAGGCAAATTCTCTTTATCGCTCCACAACGGTTAAATACGAGCCTACACGCATTCCCGATCTGGTGGTGATCAACCTTGGAACCAACGACGAAAACAACAATGTCAGCCTCACAGATTGGCAGGCAGGCGTTTCGGATCTGGTTACACAGGTACGCGCCAAGTACGGAAAGAATGTACCTATCGTTTGGGTTTATAATATGATGAGCGTTAGCCCTTACTACCCCCAGTATGCAAAAAAAGCACTGGACGCACTGGGCGGTGAAGCCGCAGGACTATACATGTGCAAGCTGGTCCACAACAAAGAGGGCGGCGGTAACCATCCCAACCTTGCGGCACATGCAACCGCGTCCGAAGAGCTTGTCACGTTTATCCAAAGCAAAAACATTTTAAAATAAGATCATATCCAAAAGCTTCGGCGGCTTACGAATGTTTCACGTAAGCCGCCGAATTTTTTATACCGATCCTTTGGGAAGCCTTGTCACATGTCCGCCTTGATGCTCGTCATAGCTGTACTGCAACAAACGAAATGTTCCGTCATCCTCGTACTCCACAACCGAAACCGAGGCATTTGCGCAAAACGGTACGCGGCACGCCTCCTCCAAGGGAATACCAAACCAACGGCACGCCATTACACGGACAGGTGTTGCGTGCGTAAAAATTGCCACACTCTTTCCTCTGTTTTCGGCAAGCACTCTCGAAACTCCTCCATAAACACGTGAGGCAAGCTCCGCAACCGATTCTCCCCCATCGGGACGCGCATGTCCAAGGTCTGTTCGCCATTTTTCATAATTCTCGGGGAACATTACACGCAACTCTTCATAACGGTGCCCCTCCCAAAGGCCCGCATAAATCTCACGGAAACTGGTATCGGGAACGATTTTCATACCTCTGCGTTTTGCCGTATGCTCAGCGGTTTGCATTGACCGTGTCAAATCGCTGGAATAAATACGGTCGATCGTCATACTGTCAAGATATCTGGCAGTCTCCTCTGCCTGAAGATGTCCGAGTTCTGTCAAAAGCGTTTCATGCTGTCCTGTAAAGCGCTCTTCCAAATTGCTAACACTCTGCCCATGCCGTATAAAGATCAAGGTTGTCATATCCTGCTCCTTTTTTGTGTTTTTCTCAGTCAATATTTTACCACAAAATCGGACAGTTGTAAACAGAAAAATATTTTTTATTTAAAAAAGCTTACCGTAAACCTCTTAAATTTCATCAAATATCATTCCTCTGCCGCCTGTATCCGCAAAGCGATTACTGAACAATCGTCATGATCATCACGGCTCGCCGCCTGCAAACAGATATGATACACGATCTCCGACGGGGTCAGTTCCGCAACCGTAGAAAGATATGCAATCAAATCTTCACATTCCGGATCTTCTTGCAAAATCCCGTCACTCACCATCACCACCGTGTCACCTTCTTTGAGATAAAAGGTTGAGGCTTGCACATCCAATGTCCCAATGATGCCAATGGGTGCCGTTCCGGCTTGCAAACGGTGCACAGCCGTACCGCGCACCACAAAGCTGGGAGCGGCTCCGCTTTTGATAAACGAAGCGGTGGCTGTCATCAGATCCAATTCTAACAGATCAACAGTGGACGAGCATTCACGCGTGCTGTCTGCACCTCGCGAGCGAATCATGTTGTTCAGCATTTTGAGCGAGGTCGAAGCACGGTTCCCCGCGCGAAGCATTTTTTCAAGGAAAACAGAACACAACCCCGAGGTCAACGCCGCTTCACGCCCCGCTCCCATCCCATCGTTGATCAACGCATAGAAAAAGTCCTGCTTGTTGGAAAAAAGATTGACCGTATCCCCGCTGACACCTCCGTCGGCAGAGACATTGTTCTGCGCACCAACCACCGATATCTTTCGTTTGGCTTGCAAGATCATCGTTTCTACATCTCCGTCTACCTCAAAAACAGGTCTGCTCAGATCCCGAGAGCAAAGCTCGCCAATATCCGCACACATCGTATCTACCGTCACCTTTGCATTTTCCAGATCGGCTCCGCGTACAAGGATCCTACGGCGACGGTTACCATATACCGTTACACCATGCATCAAAACACCTGCATCGGAAAGGTATTCGGAAATCTTTTGCGCCTGCTCGTCATCAAAGCGATATTCCCCGTCATCCTCTTCAAGCGCGTCGTTGATGATATCGGCAGCAGATTCATAATCCATGGCAAATATCTCGGTGCGGTTATTTCGGAGCATTTCGCAGGTCAGCTTGGCACAATCCTCATTGATGCGCGCAAGAATAGCATCCACAGTTTCACAACGGTGGCGCAGCGCATCGGGAATCTGCGCACGTGTCACTTTTCCTTTTGTATGAAGTGCCGAAATCAGCTCATTTACAGTTCCAAGTGTCCCCGAATATTCAAGCCCCCAACACACCGTTTTGTTGGGACAGTCAGCACAAAAAGCATCAAACGCACCGTCACAAATGCGGCGCAGATCAAGTGTCCCCGGTCGGCGGAAACGGTCGCTGAGGTTGTAAAACACCTCGGATAGCGACGAAAAGGCATCGGATATCCCGCGAAACCGATCGTTTGCATCCCGATGGCGGTCTCCTTCCAAACGAAGGCGTAAAACCTCTCCGTCCTCCGCGTCTGTTTCTTCTTTCTTCTCTTTAACCATCGACGCACGGTATCGAAGCACCACCGACATTGCGCTACCTCCAAGTAAACAAGCAGGCAAATGCGTAATCAGGATCAAAGCTCCACCAACATAAACCGACCAAGCAAGCATGGCAGCAGACGCTAATAGGATCCCCGCATTCGTACGCTTTAGTTCCTTGAAAAAGGAAAAAACCAACGCAGCCAAAAGATATGCCGGTGCCCACGCGGGGCCTACCGCAATTCCACACAAAAGACCTGCGGCAATTCCAAGCGCGTTTGATTCGCCTGAAGTGGCATACAGCGTAAAAAACACTGCAAGCATCACATTCAATGGGATCCCGATAAATGTGATCCCGTCGGCAGCATAGATCAAGGAAAATAAGATCGCCGCTCGCGATAGCTGATAGATCACATCATGTGTTTTTTTCCCCGACAGGCTTGCCGAATATACTGTGATCGCGATTGGGGTGAGCAGGATCGCAAACACCGCCGCAAACAGATCATAATACTGAAAGCCACCTGTTATAATGCGGTACAGCCCTACGATAAAGGCACAAATCGCTCCCGTCAAAAGTCGCAAGCGCAGGCTTTCACTGAACAACCCCCGAAAGGCACTTGCCAATGCCGCAGCCTCTACGCCGCCCTTCCCGGCTTTCCACTCTGTCCAAAGCATGCCGATCCGCGTTTTTGGGGGCTTTTGCGGAAGTTGATTTTTCTCTATCGCACGCATTTCGTCCAGCTTTCGACGAATCGTATTAGACAAATCTCCATCCGACGGAGGCTGATCAAACACCAGAAATGTCACAGTCCGTACAATTGCGGCAGCTGCGTAAGTACATATGTAAACGGTGGGGGCGGGTAACTGCCAAAGTGCCGCCGCAACAAGCCCGAGAAAAACCGACCACGTATGCCGCGTCCCCGCGCAAAGCAAAGCAAGCCCCAAAGGGTGAGTGCCAAATGCCATTGGAGCCTGTCCCAAAAGGCAGGCACCGCCAAAATAGATCAGCTCCATTGACAGCCACCTCAAGCGCGCACGCCATACGGTTCCCTCATCGGTACTTTCGCCGCGCGCTCTCATTTTTCGTCTTTTTTTCGTTACGTTTTCCTGCATTTTGTATTTCTTCCCTTTCTTTGCGTCCGCAAGATTCTACCTTCGCTATTATTTTACACCTTTTAGCGAGCGGAAAGCGTCGAAAGTCGAAGCAAAAAAACTGTAATTTTTTGACAGCCAAAGAAAAATAAACCTCATTTTTGGAAAAAAACAGCGAAATTGACGATCTACAAGCAAATAATACCGAATTTTAAAAGGCTTTCGGTCATAATTTGTCGTACGAAAATTGAAAAAAAACTTTCTTTTTTTCAAAGAATATGTTATAATATATGCATAGATTGAAAAGATCCCTTTTGGTTGAGAAAAGGAGGCGGACTTTTTGAGTAAAACAGTATGTTTTACGGGGCACCGACAAATCCCCGATAGCAATTACAAGCAACTCAGCGCACTTTTATGCAACACAATAGAAGAGCTGATCAAAGAAGGTGCCGAGATATTCCGTACGGGAGGTGCAATTGGATTTGATACACTCGCCGCACTTAATATCCTGCTCCTGCGCCATACCCATCCCCATATCCGCTTGGAGCTGATCCTACCCTGTCCCACGCAAACAAGAGGTTGGGCTCCAAATGATATCATCCTGTATGAGCAGATACTCAAGCAAGCTGACAGTCACCGCTATATCAGCCAAAAATACTGGAACGGTGTCCTCCAACTGCGAAACCGCGCTTTGGTCGAGGGGTCCGATGCCTGTGTCGCATATCTGCAAAACTCGCATGGGGGCGGCGCGGCATTTACAGCAGCCCTTGCCCTCCAAAAAGGGCTGAAACTCATTAACCTGCACGACCTGCTCTAAAATTAAACCTCGCTGAGGCATACGCTTTTTCAAGCGCATGTACTCAGCTTTTTTCTTTTCCAAATGCTCCATTGAGCAAATATTTAAGACGCCATCACAGAGAGAAATTGAGAAAAAGCGAAAAACACATAAAAAATATTGTCCCCCCTCTTGACAATCATCCCCAAATGTGGTATATTATAAGTGCACTATTTCACATAGTACACTTGCAGTGAAAATGAAGAAAGGAGAAATATGCTGTTTATTGATAAACTATCGGGAAAACCGGTATACGAGCAAATCGTGGACGGTATTGAGCGCGGGATCCTTTTGGGGATCT
>JAFTXB010000030.1 GCA_017461825.1 Clostridia bacterium | reverse complement strand
CTGTTCCGATCCTCTATGCCAAAGAGAAGTATAACCTGATCGAGTACGGTACCAAATGGCTGTCCGACACACCCGATGTGGCTTCCAAACTGGAGGGCGCGCAATATCTGCGCAACTTTACTTGGGCTCTTTTAGAGGACAAGGCAACCGGCGTTCGGTATTTGCACGTCAACACGCATCTTGACACGGCGGGCAGCGCGATCCGAACTGCCGAGGTTGAAATTTTGCTGGATTTCCTGAAAGACTACAACAACGTTCCCGTTGTGCTGACGGGTGACATGAACGCCAAGATCAACACAAACGAATTGAATTTGATCAAGAGCTTTGGTCTGGCAAACGTTTTTGACTACGACAATTTGACAGGCGTGAAACCGAATGCAGACGCGATCGACTGGATCTTTTTAACTCCCGATAGCGTAAACATGACGTATCACACGGTTGACTATTCTTTATACAACGGTAGCCTTCCGTCCGATCACTATCCCTACTATGCGGAATTTTCCGTAACACTTCCCAAAGAAGGGGAGCTTGACCACGGTTGGAATTGAAAATTCCAACCGTCAGGCAAGCCCTTTGTAGCTACCGCAATTGCGGTACATTCCATTTGATTACTTACACCAACGGTGTTTTGGTTTCCGTGGTGGAGAGTAATACATAAATAAAAAAAGAATATGGAGGAAACAAACATGAAAACCAAAAAAATTGTTGCTCTGTTGCTGTCTCTGCTAGTTATGCTCACATCTCTCTCGCTGTTGTGCATAGGTGCTTCGGCAGTTGTGGCGCAGACCTCAATCGACATTCCCAATGGTGACACCTACACGCTGAACGGTGTAGACTATACCGTCATTCGTACCGTTGAGGAAATGAATGCTGCTGCAACTGCAAACGCAGAGGGCGGCAAAAACTACATCTTGGCTGCCGATCTCGATTATACGGGCAAAGAATTTGTAAGAATTCACCTGGCAAACGGAATCTTTAACGGCAACGGTCACTCTATTACGGGAGTAAACATTAACATGACCGCCACTGACGGTGGTAACAATCTTTCTATGTTTAAGTTTACAAACGATGCTACCGTAACAGTTTCCAACCTGACCGTCGGTGCTCCCGAAAATCCCGTTACTGTAACCGGTAGTGCTGCTACTGCTACAAACGGTGGATGCAGAGTGGGAACACTTTTCGGTTATTTGCAATCCACTGCAACCTTTGAGAATGTAACTGTTTACTCAAATGTAAGCGCGGACGGCACCTTTAGAGTAGGCGGTTTCATCGGCGAAGCAAGAGCCAAAATAACCATGAAAAACTGCGTATTCAACGGAAATGTAACCGTTACAAACTCCAACAATAACTGCCCTGCGGGTGGCTTGATCGGACATTGTTATAATATGAGCGCAGCAAACATTGAAAATTGTGCAAGCTACGGAACCGTTAGCAGTACAGTATTTGCAGGCGGTTTGATCGGTGGATTTACCAACACAATTACCATGACAAACTGCGCAAACTATGCTGCTGTAAGCGCTGAAAAAAGTGCCGGTTTGATTGCGGATGCCGGTGAAAAAGTTTCGGGTAAGGTTACCATGACGGGCTGCTTTAACGTAGGTGCCGTTACAGGAACAACCAGCGCAGCAGGCTTGATCGGTACGGTATCAAAGCACTCCAATGAGGCGTATAATGATACGACCTTGACCAATTGCGCAAATATTGGAACCGTAACGGGTACCGCCGCAAATGACTTGATTGCAACAACTTATCCGGATTCCAAGGTGACCGTGACAAACTGCGGAGCCTTTGGAACTGCGGGGGCTTTTAAAACCTACGAAATTGTGAAAGCAAAGGGCGGGGAGGCAACAACCACCACTACGGATAAAACCGCGGCCGAGGCTTTGACTTTTATGACAATCAATTGCAGCTATGCAATATTTGGCATTGAAGACAATAAGATCGTTATAAAAACCGTTGCCGATGCTCCGGAAAATCCGACCGAGGAGACGACCGAAGAAACGACCGAGCCCTCCACCGAAAAAGATACGGAAACCACCGCGCCCGATACTCCCAAGGATACTGCCGACGGCGAAACGACTGTTGCAGAGGAAACAACCACTGCGGATAACGGAACAGCAGACGATAAAAAGGGCTGTAAATCCACAGCAGGTATCGGAGTAGTTGCTCTGCTGATGACACTTGGCGGTGCAGGTGTTCTCTTTACGAAAAAGAAAGAGAATTGATTTCAATTGAATTTTTGGGGGCTGAAATACAAGAATATTTTAGTCCCCCCGTTCTCCCAAAATATGTTTTTCTTAAGTTGACAGTCTGTTTTTGTAAATTGACAAAGACGGCGGAGACTCTTGATTTCAATAAAAAATAAAAAGAAAACGGAGAAAACAAACATGAAAACCAAAAAAATTGTGTCCTTGTTACTGTCTATGGCAGTAATGCTCACATCTCTCTCGCTGTTGTGCATAGGTGCTTCGGCGGTTGAGGTGCAGAACCAAATCGACATTCCCGATTGCGAAAATGAAAGCGAAAAAGAGTTTGGGGCATACACCTACGAGCTGGACGGTGTAGAGTATATCGTCATTCGTTCTGCGGCTGAAATGAATGCTGTTGCTGCGGCGAATAAGGATGGCGGCAATAACTACATCTTGGATGCCGATCTTGATTATTCGGGAAAAACCTTTGAGCGTATTGCCTTGCATAATGGTAGTTTTAACGGAAACGGTCACTCCATTACGGGGGTAACCCTTACATTGAATAGCGGCAATCAATCGAAGCATGGTATCGGTATGTTTGCTACTACTATCAAGGAAGACAATTCTGGAGCCACTGGTAGCACTCTGAAAATTCTCAATTTGACTGTGGGAGCCAAAGATAATGAAGTGGTCTTGAGAGTAGATAATACATACGCCCCGTATGGCGGTGGAGAAGACAGAATAGGTACTCTTCTCGGTTATTTCCAAGGCACAGCAACTATTATTGAGAATGTGACTGTTTACTCGAATGTCAGCGCGCCGGATAACTTTAGAGCAGGCGGACTGATCGGCGAGGCAAGAGGAACCTTGGTTACTATAAACAACTGTATGTTCAACGGAGCCGTAACGGTAGGCACTACTGTGGGAACGGGAAAGGCTGCAGCAGGAGGATTTATTGGACACTCGTGGAGTATGTCAAAAGTTAATATATCCAATAGTTGCGTCTATGGCTCGATAGTATGTGTAGGTGGCGGTGCGGGAGGCTTGCACGGTGAGCCGAGACAGACCACGAACATCAAGAATTGCGCAAACTATGCTGCTGTGACTGGTGCGACGAGCGGTGGAATCGTAGGAGATGCGGGTGTTGAACAGAAGTGCGATCTTACGATGGAGAATTGCTTTAATGCAGGATCAATTACAGGATCCACTTACGCTGGTGGTTTGGCAGGCGCGCTTGCATACAGTACTACATATTATGCGAAATTGAGTAATTGCGCTAACATCGGCACGGTAAATAACACTACCTCTGATTTGTACGGGAAAGTAACGGACACGACTGCACTGACCGTAACAGAATGCAATGCTTATGGTACGTTTGAAAATGATACCGATGCAGCCGCTGCTCTGACCTTCATGCAAACCAATTGCAGCTATGCAATGTTTGGCATCGAGGACAATAAGATCGTTGTAAAGACCGTTCCCGCAGAGGCGAAATTCCTGCAATATAAAAAGGATGCCAATGCCAACACGATGGATGTTCGCGTGCTTGGCGTAATCAATGCAAGCGATCTGTCGAAATACGCAAACGTTGGCTTTAACGTGAGCGTTTACGAGGACGGAAATGATACTCCGATCGCTGTACTTGATCCCCAAACCACTACCGTAGTTTATAAGTCGGTTAACGCAAACGAGGGCGGCACGATTAAGAGTTATACTGCCGAGGCTTTGGGCGCTACCTACTTGTACGCACTTGAGCTTCAGGGGATTCCAATGAGTGGCTCGTATGTTTTCAAAATTACGGCGTTCGCAACCGAAGCCGAAGGTGGCGCAACTGTAAGCGATTCCGTTGTTACTGTAACGGTCGTTGACGGTAAGATTCAGTAATTCGTTCAGTATAGGAGGATATAATGATGAAGAAAATGTTTGTTGCTCCCGAGCTGCAGGTAATTGCACTTTGTGAGGAAGATATTTTAACCTTGAGCACATCAGAAGCGGAACCCTCGATGGTTGTGGATCTTAAAAACGTATTTAACAAATAATCTCAATTGATTTTTTTGGGGGGCTGAAGTACAGGGATATTTTAGTCCCCCTTTTTCCAAAAAATATTTTTCTTAAGTTGATAGTCTGTTTTTGTGAATTGACCAAGACGGTGGATGCTCTTGTTTTTTGGAAAAAATACGAATATAATATAGAAAACGTTTTTATTGAAAAAATGAAAGGTGCTTTGTTTAAATGTATAACGTAAAAGATTTAGAAGCAGTAAAAAAGAATTGGCGATCGTTTTGGAATCACGAATTTATCGGACGCCCTTACGTTTTGGTAACCGCACCGAAAAACGGTGTCACGGTAGAGAAAAAGGATGAAACCTACGTCAAAAAATTAAACGATGCACGCCGTGGAGATTTTACATCTGCCGTAAACGATTTTGTTGAGAAGGCAAAAGCAACCATGCACTACGGCGAGTCGCTCCCGCACTACAAGGCGGATCTTTGCCCCGATCAGTACGCCGCCTTTTACGGCGCAGAGGTAGAGGGCAGAGAGGGTGAGTACACCACGTGGATCAAAGAACCCGTTGCGGAGGAGCTTTGCGATCTGGATCTTAAGTTTGATCGCAACAACGCATTCTTCCAGATGGTGGAAAAGTCCGTGCGCACCGCCGCCGAGATCGCGGACGGGAATTTCATCGTTCACGTTCCCGATTACCACAGCAATCTCGATACGCTGTCGGCTCTGCTTTCCCCGCAAAACCTTTGCTACGAGCTGATGGATAATCCCGAGCTCTTGGAAGAAAAGCTCGCGATCATCAATAACGATTTTGATAAAATCTATAAAATCTTCTACGAAGCCGGAAACATGAAGCAAACGGGAACGCTCAGCTGGCTCAACGCCTACTGCGAGGAGAAAATGTCGGTCATACAATGCGATTTCTCGTGCATGATGAGCCCCGAGCAGGGAAAACAGTTCGTCATCCCCAGCATTGAAAAGGAACTGGAAACGATCGACAGAGCGATCTATCACTACGATGGAAAAATGGCACTCTGCCATTTCGATAATATTATGGCACTTGACCGCTTGAATTGCATCCAATGGACTCCCGGCGCAGGACAAAAACGCACCATTTATTGGATGGATCTGCTCAAAAAGATTCAGGCAGGCGGCAAGAGCGTTTGGCTCCGCGACTGGACGGCAGAGGAGATCCTTGCCGACAAGGAGCTGGATCCCGCATTGACGGCGTTCGTTTTGCATTTGAACAGTGAGGACGAAGCCGAGGACTTTATGGAAAAGCTTGAAAAGAAATACCGTTGACTTTGAAAAAATCAGAATGGAGATAGAATGATGAGCATTTTAGCAGAAATTTCGGAGAACCTGCAAAAGGGTAAGGCAAAGATCGTAAAAGAACTGGTACAAAAGGCGCTTGACGAGGGATTTGCCCCCGAGCAGATTTTGAACGAAGGACTTCTTCACGGCATGGGAATCGTTGGCGAGAAGTTTAAGAATAACGAAGTGTACGTTCCCGAGGTATTGGTAGCGGCAAGAGCCATGAGCATGGGCGCACAGATTCTCAAACCTGTATTGGCAGAAGCAGGCGTCAAAGCGACAGGCAAGGTCTGCATCGGTACGGTGCAGGGCGACCTCCACGACATCGGTAAAAACCTTGTCAAGATGATGCTGGAGGGCAAGGGCTTGGAGGTCGTTGACCTCGGAACCGACGTACCTGCCGAAACCTTTGTTCAGACCGCAATCGAGCAGAACTGTCAGGTCATCTGCTGCTCCGCATTGCTGACCACTACCATGAACGTCATGGCAGACGTGGTAAAGGCGGCAGAGGCAGCAGGCATTCGTGACAAGGTTAAGATCATGGTCGGTGGTGCACCCGTCAATCAGGAATTCTGCGATCTCATTGGAGCCGATTGCTACACCGTAGACGCGGCAAGTGCTGCGGATGCGGCAGTCGCATTTTGCAAGGCGTAAAATCGGAGAGAGTAAACAATGAAATTTGATATGACCCAATGGCTGGCAGACCTCAAATCTGCCGACATCAAAAAAGCCCTGCCGATTTTGTCATTTCCGTGTGTCAGCAAGCTGGGAATTCCCGTGAGTGAGCTGATCTCGGACAGCGACAAGCAGGCACAGGGCATGAAGCTGGTTGCCGATGCCACCGATTCCGCCGCATCGGTCAGCCTCATGGACCTCTCGGTCGAGGCAGAGTGCTTTGGCGCAACGATCTGCGTCTCCGATGATGAGGTTCCAACGGTTAAAGGACGTCTGATCAACGACATGGACGAGGCAGAGGCACTGGAGGTTCCCGCCGTCGGCTCCTGCCGTTCGGGACTGTACGTTGACGCCATCAAAAAGGCGGCTGATCTGAT
>JAFTXB010000029.1 GCA_017461825.1 Clostridia bacterium | reverse complement strand
ACGGCTGTTGTAAACAACATTCCCACCAACCTGGGCGAAGTAACCTTTGAGGTTCGCACCTTCCAGCTTGCAGCAGACGGTACCGTTGTGTATGGTAACGCGCAAACCGCTACCAGTGATATGGCATATACGCCTGCGGCTTGATAAAAGATAGGAGGAAATCACTATGAAGAAAACGTATGTAAATCCCGAAATGTATATTTGGGGCTTTGATTCCGAAGTGTTGACCGACATTATTTCTGTCAGCAACCAAACAACTGATAACCTCAGCTTTGATTGGGACGGTAATGCACAAGTTTGAGATCAGCCTTAACCGTTGATTCCCTAGCGACGGCTGTGTTCTCTATTTGAATACAGCCGTGCCGCACCCAAAAAGCGAATCCATTCATCTTACGTCTCCTTTCGGTTTGGAGCAAGGGGGAAATCTGCATAAGCATTTTACCATGCTTGCGTAGGCTACCAAACCGAAAGGGGACATATTTTCATTTTTACGCATCAAGCATCGGATGTGGAAACTGAAATGCACTCTCGCAGAGAGTTTGTTTCAGCTTGTATATCTTTCAATCACAGGAGAATTTGATATGAATACGTTTCAATTTGATAACCCAACCATCGTTTTGGAAAAAAAGGAGATTCCAAACGGATATGCTTATTATATCAGCGGCGAGGGCGATTTGTCGGTCGGCGTTTCGGTTGCCGATACGTCAAGCTACGTGGCAATTGAAAATCACTCTCCTTTTTGGTGCCGTCCCTTTTGGGGAACTTCGCTTTCCGAATTGCCTCAAAAAACGCAAAGCTTACTGATTCAAAACGAAAACACCTATACCTATTATCTTCCGGTATGTGACAGTGTTTTCAAAACGCTGATCCGTGGCACTGAGGGCGGTTTTCAATTTTATACTTATTCCAACTGCAATTCTGTAACGGTTTGTCAACGTCAATTAGCTTTTTTGTGTGTGCAGGGGAGCGATCCGTTAAAACTGATGAAGGATGCCGCAAGGAGTGTTTGCGGTCTTTTAGGGAATGGACTTGCACTGCGTGAAGAGAAAACAATGCCCGACGTATTGAACTATCTCGGTTGGTGTTCATGGGATGCCTTGCAGATCAGAGTCAACCACGAGGGGCTCTTGCAAAAGGCAAGAGAGTTCAAAGAGAAGAATGTTCCCGTACAGTTTGCAATCATTGACGATATGTGGGCGGACGTGCCGAGCTTGAACAACGTTCCCACGGAGATCGATTTTTGGGACATGGTCAATATCATGCACGCAAGCAAGCTCCGCTCCTTTGAGGGTGATCCCAAACGCTTTCCAAAAGGAATGAAAGCGGCAATTGAGGATTTGAAACAAGAGGGCATTTCCAAAGTAGGCGTATGGTTTCCCACCACGGGCTAGTGTTCGTGACTGACTACCGATGAAATATAAGCAGAACGCCAAAAGGAGAACACCGTCACGCTTGCAAATGGGCAGATCATCGTGGCTCCCGAGGAAGAAAAGGCGGTGCGTTACTTTGATGATTTTTGCGGTCGTATTCGCAAATGGGGTGGAGATTTTGTTAAGATCGACAACCAAGGCTTCCACCAAAGATACGAAAACGTCGCGCCGATCGGCGAGAGTGCGCGCGCCATTCAAAAGGGCATCGACCAAGCCGCAGATAAATATTTTGACGGCGCGTTGATCAATTGCATGGGTATGCCGTCGGAATGTATGTTCAATCGAACGAGTACGGTGAGCCGTTGCTCCGACGATTTTATGCCCGAAAGCCGCAAATGGTTTGCAAAAAATATATTGCAATGCTCTTACAACGGTCTCTTGCAGGGGCAGTTTTACGTCAACGACTGGGATATGTGGTGGACGGATGACGAGCAGGCGGTTAAAAACAGTATTTGCCGTGCGATCAGCGGCGGCCCGATCTACGTGTCCGATAAGATCGGACGCACCAATCCCGAAATCCTCAAGCCACTGTGTCTTGAAAACGGAAAAATTATCCGTCCCGACGAGAGCGCAACCCCTACAGCGGATTGCTTGATCGAAAAACCGACTGCTGTAGAAAAGATCTTTAAGATCCGCAATCGTTTGGGCGACAGAGGTGTTTGCGCCGTATTTAATATTCATGCGGAGAATCGTCTCGTGAGCGGAACGCTGATGCCGACCGAAACGGGTGTTGCCGACGGAGACTATATTTATTATGAGTATTTTACCCAAAAGGTAGGATTTTTGAAGCGCGGTGACTCTTTGGAGATTGCCTTGGAGCATAACGACGATATGCGTCTGTATTCTTTCATTCCGTTCCGTGGAGAAGATACGGTCTGTCTTGGCAAACGCGATCTGTTTATGGGATGCGGTGTTGTGGATGGCGCAGGTCTTACCTACGTAAAGATTGACGGCGATCGCATTGAACTGATCAATATATAAGGCATATGAGTAAAAACGGAGAATAAAACAGATGAGTACGCAATTTGTAAAATATGAGAACAATCCCGTAATGGGTTCGTCGGAGCTTGGAACCTGCTTTGACGTGTACGTTACCCGTGCGAATGGGCGCTATCGCATGGATTTTTCATGGCGTCCCAAGCGCTCGCTGGCGGTAACCTTCAGCGATGACGGAATTCATTGGGAGGCGCCGCAAATTACGCTTCCCAATACCGAGGAGAGCGGATGGGAACATCACGTCAACCGCAATTGCGTTTTAAAGATTGACGGAACGTATAAGATGTGGTACACAGGTCAGCAAAACGATAAAAGCTACATCGGGTATGCCGAAAGCGAGGACGGAATCTGTTTCCATCGTGTTCAGGCAGAGCCGATCATGGTTGCCGATCGCCCGTGGGAGCAGCCTTCCGTGATGAATCCTTGCGTGCTTTTTGAAAACGGTGTTTATAAAATGTGGTATGCGGCGGGCGAGAACTATGAGCCAAACGTGTTGGCGTATGCCGAAAGCGAGGACGGGATTCATTGGAACAAGTATGGTACGGATCCCGTATTTGCCGCCGATCCCAAGAATATTTACGAGCAGAACCGCGTTGGCGGATGTCAGGTGATCAAAACCCCCGATATGGGATACGTCATGTTTTATATCGGCTACGAAACCATCGATAAAGCGCAGATCTGCGTGGCGCACTCGCCCAACGGTATTACGGATTGGGAAAAGTCGCCCTTCAATCCCATCGTAACTCCAACTCCCGATCAATGGGATGCCGATGCTTGCTATAAGCCCTCGATTTTGTGGAACGAGGAAACGCAGCAGTGGATGCTTTGGTACAACGGCAGAAAACGCTACGACGAGTACATTGGGTACGTATACAAAAAAGGTAGAGAACTGTTTTAAGGAGTGAGACGATGTATCACGTTTTAGATCAAAAAAAGATTTCGGAAAAATTTTCGTTTTCGCATGACGGAATTTCTCCCTATAAGGTCGGAATCCCGTTGGTGGAGCTGTCCGATCCGATCATAGAACAGATCTATTATTTCCGTTGGCACACCTATTGCAAGCATCTCAAAAAATCGCCGTTTGGCTGGGTAGTCACCGAATTTTTACCCGACGTGCCTTGGGCGGGAAAGCACAATACCATCAGTTGTGCCGCAGGACATCATTTTTATGAAGGCCGATGGATGCACGATCCCGCGTATTTGCAGGATTACGGACGTTTTTGGTTTTCCGAGGACGGAGAGCCGCGCAGATATAGCTTTTGGATTGCGAACGCTTTGTATGCCTTTTGCAGTATGCGTGGGGATTTCTCGCTTGCCATTTCCTTGCTGGAGAATTTAAAGGAAAATTATCAAGCCTGGGAGCGGGACAAGCAAACCGAGAGTGGTTTGTTTTGGCAGCTTGCAGACCGTGACGGTATGGAAAAAGCGATTGGCGGAGACGGTTGCCGTCCCACCATCAATTCCTATATGTACGGTGATGCTTGTGCCATTGCTAAAATTGCGGAAATGGCGGGGGATCAAGAAACCTCGCGGGAATACCGTGAAAAAGCCGAGGCACTGAAGGAATTGATCAATCAAAAGCTTTGGGACGCGGATGCGGAGTTCTATAAAACTGCTGCCCAAAACGAAAATCTTTCGTTGGTTGACGTTCGTGAAGAAGTGGGATTTGTGCCGTGGTATTTCGGTGTTCCCACCGAGGATCGCGCGGTTGCGTGGAAGTTTTTGAATGATCCCAAGCATTTTCAAGCACCGTTTGGTCCTACCACGGCGGAGCAAACGCATCCCGATTTTATGAAGGTTTACCGTCATGAGTGCTGGTGGAACGGTCCCTCTTGGCCCTTTGCCACCTCGCAAACCTTGACGGCTTTGGGCAATCTTCTGTGTGATTACAAGCAAAGCGTGATGACGGAAGCTGATTATTTTGATTTGTTAAAGACCTATGCCAATTCGCATTTTATCACAGCGGAGAATGGGGAAAGAGTTCCCTTTATTGACGAAAATATTGAACCGTTTACGGGGGAATGGCTTGCCCGCAGTATTTTGCGAAAGATCGAGCCGCCTCGCAAGGATGTGGACAGGGGACGGGATTACAACCATTCCACCTTTTGTGATCTTGTATTGAGTGGCTTGGCGGGAATCCGTGTCAACGACGGTGACGTGCTGGAAATTCATCCTCTTTTTGCAGAGCAGCAATTGAATTATTTCTGTGCGGATGGAATCCTTTATCACGGTCATGCTCTGACGGTTCTGTGGGATAAAAACGGCGACCGCTATTCATACGGCAACGGTCTGCATATGTTTCTTGACGGCGATTTGGTCGCCTCTGCAAAAAAATTGGAAAAAATTGAAATCAATTTAAAGGCTGTGAGTAGGTAATCAAATGAAAGAGTATGAAAGCTTTGATAGAATCGGGACGATGCCTCATAGAAGCTATTATATCCCTTTTGCTGAAAATGAGGTGATCGGAACCGTACACGGCATACAGGATCGCACGACCAGCTCGCGCTTTCTGTCATTTGACGGAATGTGGCAGATCAAGCAGCACGACCACGTGGAGGATTTTGAACTCCATGAGGAACTTCCAAATAGGATCCCCGTCCCCGCATGCGTTCAGATGTACGGTTACGATCATATTCAGTATTTGAATATTAGGTATCCCTTTCCCGTCATGCTACCGCATATTCCTTATGACAATCCTTGTTGGCACTACCGTCGTGTCTTTACTCTGAAAAAGAATCCTGAAGAAAAATACTATATCAACTTTGAAGGAGTTGATTCTGCCTTTTACCTCTATATAAACGGTCAATTCAAGGGATATTCTCAGATTTCTCACGCAACGAGTGAGTTTGACGTGACGGATTTTGTGGGGAACGGAGAGAATACGATAGATGTTCTCGTTTTAAAATGGTGTATTTCTACCTATCTGGAGTCTCAGGACAAGTTTCGATTTTCGGGTATTTTCAGAAGTGTGTATTTACTGACACGCCCCGAAAAGCATATTGCCGATTATAAGATTGAAACCGAGCTTTGCGGTCAAAACGGCGTTCTGACATTTTATAATGAAAGCGATTTGGACGTGCGTTGTGTGATCGGAGAGCAGGATGTGGTTGCAAGGGCAGGGGAAAGTGCTTCGTTGACTGTACAAAACATTCGCCCGTGGACAACTGACGATCCTGTGCTTTATACGTTATATCTTTATGCAAACGGAGAGAAGATCGAAGAAAAGATCGGATTCCGTGAAGTCAGCATTGACGGTAAAGTGTTTAAGGTCAACGGTGTTCCCGTAAAACTCAAGGGCGTCAAACGTCATGATTTCAATTGCGAAACGGGTGCAACCGTCAGCCTTGAAAATATGGTCGAGGATATTCGCTTGATGAAGGAACTAAATGTCAATGCGGTCAGAACCTCACATTATCCCAACAGTCCCGAGTTTTATCTATTGTGTGATACTTATGGGTTTTATGTTATGGATGAGGCGGATCTGGAGATGCACGGTGCAATTGGGAGAGACGGGCGTTATGATACGCGTCGTTGGGAAGAATATGCCGAAAACGAGATTTTTACTCCGGGTATTACCGACAGGCACAAGGCGCTTGTGGAAAGGGATAAAAACCGTACCTGCGTGATTATCTGGTCTCTTGGTAACGAAAGCTCCTTTGGAAAGGCTTTCTTTGACGGTGCCAAATACATCAGAAACAGGGATCATACAAGACCGATCCACTACGAGGGACTGCAGAATGCAGAGGCACAGTACTACTATACCGATATGGTGGATATGGTGAGTATGATGTACCCCTCTATCCAAACCATCAAAGAAAAGGTTTTGGAAAATCCCGAGGAAACGCGCCCCTTTGTCCTTTGTGAGTACACACACGCAATGGGGAACTCTTGCGGAGACATTGCCGCGTATTGGGATTTGATCTACAACAACGAGCAGATGATGGGCGCTTTTGTATGGGAATGGGCTGACCATGCCATCAAAAACGACAAGGGCTTTCTTTACGGCGGCGATTTTGGAGAATCCGAGCATGATGGAAATTTCTGCGTAGACGGACTTTTAACACCTGACAGAAAGTTGAAGTCCAATGCCCTTGAAATGAAGGCGGTTTACGGTGGAAAGACGTCCTCTGCAATGGTGGATACCGATATTCCCGAAGCCTTTGGCAGTCGGGTGTCTGAGCTTTCTATTGAAGTGAATGAGCATACAGGTGAGTTGATTTCGATCAAGGCAGATGGCAATGAAATTCTCTGCACCCCCGTTCATTTTAATATTACGAGATACACCGACAATGACCGTAATTTGCTTGCCTATTGGTTTGATCGATGGAAGCTTCCTTCTTGCAAGCCGCATATCTTTTCTTGCCAAAAGACCAAGAACGGATATCGGTTTGAAGGTTGCCTTGCCACAAACTGTCTCATGCCTGCATTGGAGTTCTCTCTTGCGTATGATGTTGTTGGTAACGAGTTGATCGTTTCTCTCTCCTATAAGCTTACCGACTATATGCACCATTTTCCCAGAGTGGGTATTGAGTTTGGAATCAAGAAAGAATATTCCGAATTTTCCTACGTGGGATACGGTCCGACGGAAAGCTATTCCGACAAGCATATTGCTTGTGATTACGGCTACTATAAAAGCTGTGCGGAAGAAAATTACGACAAAAAATACATTCGTCCGCAGGAATCGGGAAGTCACTACGCATGTAAGTATCTTGCTGTCAATGGCCTGTTTCAGATGACCGCAGAAGAACCGTTTTCTTGTTCAGTCAATCCGTTTACCACTGCGCAGATTAGAGACACGCTTCATGATTTTGAACTGAAAGAAAACGATTTTCTAAACGTTTGCGTTGACGTTGCAATGCGCGGGGTAGGATCTTATTCTTGCGGTCCCGCGCTTCCTGAACAATATGAAATTCCGAGAGAGGGTAAGAATACTTTTAAGTTTGTTTTTTGATCGGCTTTGTTTGTATCAAAAATGCCGTCTGCCCTGAAGCTGTTGCAAGCTTTAGGACAGACGGCAAAGGTAAGACAGTAAAAATCTTTTATAGATTTATATGATTATTTATTATCTGCGCTTGAATATCGTTTTCTATAATCATGTGGTGAGCATCCAACCGCTCTTTTGAATAAGACGTTAAAATTGGAAATGTTGTTAAAGCCGCACACGGTTGCAATGTTTAAGATGGGATCATTGGTGGTGATCAATAATTGGCAGGCTCTTTTTAACCTTACTTGATTTACGTATGTGATGGCACTGACACCCATGATTTGCTTGAATTTCGTTGTAAAACGGCTGACGCTTAGATTGGAAAGGTTGGCTAATTGCTCTAAAGTAATGTTTTGCTCAAAATTTTTATTGATATAGGACAAAACGGGTTGAAGGTTTTTTAACGATTGGTTGGATGTCGTGCTTTTATGGTGATCTCCGTATTCCAAAACAAAATAGAACAACCGTAGAAGCTCACTTTTGATCAACAAAGTTAGCAACGGGGTATGGATTTTAGCGGCAGAAACAATATTTTCTAATGAGGTTTGGATTTCTTCATAATATGGATGGTCCTTGGTGATCACACACGAAAAATTAGCTTGGTTTTGAATAATGGGGCTTAGTATTTCGGTATAACAGCTCGCGCCCACAGAGCCACATAGAAAATCGGAATCGAATATAAAGGTATGGTAGTTTTTCATCCCAATCAAATCGGTGGGGGGAGTGATCGAATAAACCGTATTGGGCTGAATAAAGATAATATCTCCTTCCGAGGCAAGAATATGCTCATCATTCAGAGAAAAAAGCATTGAGCCTTGAACCATGTAGTGGATCGCAAACTCCGGGTGAAAATGAGGTTCAACAAACGGCCATCTTCCTGGAAAGGTATTCCAATAATATACGTAGGGTCTCCACAAATTGTTATTGGTCACTTGCTTTTTCAAATATGGTTTCATACGTTTCCCTCCCGATTTGTTCTTAAATCTGATGGAATATTCCTTGCAGGTCTTTTTATCATATTATATCACTTAATAAGTGGATTGTCAAGCATGAACAAAAATAAAATGAGCAAAAAACATAATTTTTAACGAGAAAACAAGCCATACAATTTGAGAAACAGTCAAATACCAATAGAATGCGGTAAAATAACAAAAATGTGCGTGATATGGCAATAAAAGAAAGAAGAGGTCTATACAACCATGATTGATAATTTGTATAATTACTATGTTGTGAACCGTTTGCACAGAAATGTTCGTATTTCAGTAAAGGAAGTGAATACCGAGTATTCTACACTGAATCTTTCCCCCGAGGAGCGCATGACGCGCCGTTTTGAGTATCTAACCTCCCTTGAAACGCCACGCATCCACCCATTGGAGCAGATCGTGCTGACGAGAAATGTCTCGAATCTCCCAGACGTACTCACCGAGGACGAGTGGGCGGAGATCAAAAAGGATCACTACATCCACGAGCTTGGTTACGTTTCCAATCTCTCGCCCGACTATGCCAGCACTATTTCTCTTGGACTTTTGAAGGTCAGAGAAACGGCTGATGCATACCAAGTCCGCATGATCGACGCGATCATTAACCTCTGTGACCGCTACAAGGCAGAAGCCGAGAAGATGGGCAGAGCCGACGTAGTCGAGGTGCTGTCGCAGGTGCCGCGCTATCCCGCGCGTAACTTCCGCGAGGCGTTGCAGTTCTTCCGCATTCTGCATTTCTCTCTGTGGCTGGAGGGGGACTACCATAACACCGTCGGTCGCTTCGATCAGTATATGTATCCCTACTTCCAAAAGGATATGGAGGCAGGTGTCTACACCCGTGAAACTGCCCTTGAACTCGTTGAGGACTTTTTCCTCTCCTTCAACAAGGATAGCGACCTCTACGTTGGCGTTCAGCAGGGCGACAACGGGCAGAGCATGGTGCTTGGCGGCATTGACAAGGACGGAAACGATTGCTTCAATCTGCTCTCTGAATTGTGTCTTGAAGCAAGCAGAAACTTAAAGCTCATTGATCCCAAGATCAACCTGCGCGTGTCCAAGAAAACACCGCTTTCGATCTATGAGAAGGGAACCGAGTTGACCAAGGTCGGGCTCGGCTTCCCGCAGTATTCCAACGACGACGTGGTGATCAAAGGTCTTGAAAGACTTGGCTATTCCTACGAGGATGCTGTCAACTACGTGGTCGCTGCTTGCTGGGAGTTCATCATCCCCGGCGTTGGAAACGACATCGCCAACATCGGCGCGGTCAATTTCCCCGCAGTAGTAGACAAGGTCATCCGCGAGAATATCAATAAGGATTTCGATACGCTGATCGCCAATCTCAAAAAAGAGATTACAGCCGAGTGCGACAAGATCTGCGAGAGCATCCACGACGTTTGGTTCGTGCCGTCGCCCTTTATGGATCTCTTGCGCGGCGGTAAGAAATACAACAATTTCGGCATTCACGGCAGCGGCATCGCTTCTGCCGCAGACGCACTTGCGGCGGTGAAGAAATTTGTTTATGACGAACAAAAGATCACTCCCGAGCGTTTGATCCAAGCACTCGATGAAAACTTCACCAACGATCCCGAGCTGTTGCACCTGCTTCGCTTTGAAGCTCCCAAGATGGGAACGGGAAGCGACGAGGCCGACGAAATGGGAGGCTTGCTCCTTTCCTCCTTTGCAGATGCCTTGGATGGTAAGACCAACTGCATGGGCGGCGTATGGAGAGCCGGAACGGGAACGGCGATGTACTATCTGTGGCACGCCCGTGACCTCGGCGCAACCGCCGACGGAAGACTTGCAGGCGAGCCTTTCGGAACCAACTTCTCGCCAAGCCTGTTCGCGCAGATCCCCGGCCCCGTGACCGATATTGAGTCCTTCACTGCAAACGATCTCACCAGAAACATGAACGGCGGACCTCTCACCTTGGAGTTTTCGGCAAGCATTTTCCAAAGCCAAGAGAGTATCCAAAAGGTGGCAACGCTGATCAAGTATTTTGTAGAGCGCGGCGGACATCAACTGCAACTGAACGCTGTAAACCTTGATGCCATGAAGGAAGCGCAGGCAAATCCCGAGCTTTACCGTCAATTGGTGGTTCGCATCTGGGGTTGGTCGGCATACTTCGTGGAGCTGGATAAGGACTTCCAGGATCACGTGATGGCAAGACAAGAGTATTCAGTATGAAAGGCTTGATCTTTGACATCAAGGAATTTGCCGTACACGACGGAGAGGGGATCCGAACAACCGTTTTTCTCAAAGGTTGTCCACTCCGTTGCGTGTGGTGTCATAACCCCGAGGGACTATCTCCCAAACGGGAATTATACTTAAAGCAGAACGGATGTCTCGGTTGCGGTCTATGCCGAAAACCCTGCGACCATCCCGAATGCCAAGAGATCGGACGGTGCTTGCATATCTGCCCGAAGAATCTCGTCAGCGCGGCGGGAGTGGAATGGGAGGCAGAGGCACTTGCGGAAAAGCTGCTCAAGCATAAGAGCTTTTCCAACTCTATGGGCGGCGGTATTACGCTTTCGGGGGGAGAACCGCTTCTGCAAGCCGATTTCTGCGTGGAACTTCTCACTCTGCTGAAAGGTCAGGTACATACCGCCATCGAAACGTCGGGATATGCCAATGCAGAGACCTTTCAAAAAGTGGTCACACTCTGCGATTTCGTCTATATGGATGTCAAATTGGCAGATGCTGAGCAACACAAAACCTACACGGGCGTAGATAACAAGATTATTCTTGAAAATGCCGCATGGCTCAAGCAAAGCGGCATCCGGCACACCTTCCGCACGCCGCTGATTCTCAATATCACGGATACGGAAGAAAATCTCAACGCAATCAAAACCATTGTTGGTGACAGCACATGGGAAAAGCTTTCCTACAACCCGTTGGCAGGGGCGAAGTACGCGAGCGTTGGACGCATATATGGCTTTTTAAATAACAAAATGGAATGGTATAATTGATAGAAACAGTTATATTCCAATAGCTTTTAGTAAAATAATAGTGGACGAAAACGACGTAAACATTGTATAATATATATGGTCCAAAGTTTTTTCACCTTATTTTTGACGCATAAAAACATGGAATCGCTAACTGCTCTTAGATATGGGAAAGAATACTTTGTATTAAAAATTAATGTACGGAGGAAAAAAATGAAAACACGAATTTTGTTGCTTTTTCTTGCAGGAGTACTGTTGCTTTTGCCTTTAACAGGGTGTAATAATTCAAGCAATGACCCTAAAGAAACAACGCCGCTTGAAGACGAAAACGATGTATCCTATGACGATGGAAAGTACGACAGTGAAGGATACTTGAAGGATGATCTTCCCGACAATTTGAACTATAATTCCGAAATTCGCGTACTGCATTGGACGGAAGCCGATATCGGAGAGTTTGATCCGGATGAAGATACAAAATTTGCCATTGATAAAGCGATTTGGGAACGCGACAGAGCTGTTGAGGATCGTTTGGGCATTATCTTTGAGTGGATTCCCACCAAGGGGCATTGGTCAAGTGAAAACAGTTTTGTGACCACAGTGCAAAATGCAATGAACGGTGGAGAGGAAATGCGATATGACATCATTGCTACATACAGTCAGTCGGCGGCATTGATTTCGACACGCGGTTTTGTTTTGAACCTGAAGGAGAATGGTTATTTGGATTGGGAAAAGCCGTGGTGGCCGAAATCGTTGACCGACTCTTTTACGATCAATGATCAACTCTTCTTTGCATCCGGAGATATTTCTACCACGTTTTTGTCACAGATGATCGGTGTTTACTTTAACAAGGAATTTTTCCTGGATCAAAATCTGTATGATTTGGTTTACAACAATGAGTGGACGGTTGATAAGATGATGGCAATGGCAAAGGAGTTGGGATCTGATATTGATACCGAGGTAGGTAAAAGCCAGGGAGATCAGTACGGAGTGATTTGCCCTTGGGAAATTTACCTTGACGGATTTTTCTATGGAAGCAATCTAATCACGGTGGATAAGGACTCTGACGGTGCTTTGCGTGTGAGTGGCAGTTATATTGGAGAGCGGGCGGACACATTGGCAGAAAAGTTGAAAACGCTATTCCACGCTTCGGATGACGGTTATCTTACAAATGCTGCAGACCCGATTCGAATCTTTTCGGAGGGAAGGTCGGCATTTATGGTGGCTCCCGGTGTTACGGTTCTTACAACCCAGCATCTGCAGGATACAGATGTTGATTATGGAATACTTCCAATGCCGAAATACGATTCCACTCAAAAAGAATACAAAACGGTTTGTACCAATCTGATTTCGCTTTACTGTATCTTTGCGGGTAACAATGAGGAGCAGACCGAGCGTGCAGGTGCGGTGTTGGAATGTATGGCTTCGGAAGGATATAGACAGATATCCCCTGTGCTCTTTAATCAGTGTCTACAGTTAAGATATGCCAAGGACGGCGACACCGGAAAAATGTTTGATTTGATCCGCGACGGTGTGGTGTTTGACATTGGTCGCGTTTACGGAAGAACTGCACTTAATGATATTACGCAGGCAAAATGGCAAAGATGCGTGATCGACGGCAATAAGGTTTGGGGTGCACAGTCGGCTTCCGTAGATGCCCAAATGCAGAATTTGTTGGATAAGCTACAGGCATCGTTTGATGCCAGAGGGTGATCGATCCCTCACTTGCCGTAAGCTCTATCAAAAATATAGATAAACGTTTTACAGTGCGCGAATATTAAAAAAGGAGAAATTACCATGAAAAAAATTATTTCGGCAATACTCAGTCTTGCGCTTTTGGTAACGCTTTTGATCCCGTTCGGGATTACGACTGTATCTGCGGACGAACCCACTTTGATCACCGATCAGGCGGGGCTTGCAAATCTGTCTGCAACCGGCAACTACAAGCTTGGAAATGACATTACAATTACCGGAGAATGGAGCAACGAGGTGATGTTCTACGGTACTCTTGACGGTGATGGACACACTGTGACCTTCGCGGAAGGAGCGACAATTAATGGTGGTCTGTTCAAGCAGCTTCGTGAAGGGGCGACCGTTAAAGATCTCAACATCGCGGCGAACAACGTCACGTGGAAGACCGGCGGACAGTTGCAAGGCAAAGGCACTGAATGTATGGGTGGTTTGACTGCAAGTATCGAGGCGGGTGACGGTAAATATAACGATATCAGTGTCATTACGAGTATGGCGAACATAGTTACCATTCAGAACGTTCACGTTACAGCCGATTTTACTACCATCGATGCCGATGTCACCAATCTTGCAATCGGTGGTATCGTGGGCGACCTCGGACTCATCTGTTTGATCGAGAACTGCTCTTACACCGGTACCATCAAAGATGGCGAGCGCAGTGAAGTAGATATGAACGCATATAGATCCGGTTACGGCGGTATCGTTGGCGTAGCGGTTCGAAATTGCGGACCGATCGCAATCTCGAAATGTGTCAACAACGGTAACATCAGCGGCTACGCTCAGGTCGGTGGTATTCTGGGTTATTGCCGCGGATGGGGCGGTGGTGACACGGCGCCCAGTTCTCTTTTGATTCAGGAGTGTGTCAACAACGGAACCATCACCTGTGAGCAAACCGAATTGGGCACGGAAGCCAACCCCAAACGAGCAGCGAGCGGCGGAATCGCAGGATTTGTTTATGCTAAGAACAGCGCGGTTGTCGAATTCCGTCACAACGTCAACTACGGCGAAGTGATTGCAAAAGCCGCCGATGGAGTAAATATCAGCGCGGGTATCTGCGGCGTGATTCGCCAGAAGGAAACCGTGACGTTTGCAGGAAACATCAACTATGGTACTGCAGTTGCGCAGATCATGCACACGGGAACCAGTAGCGGAGTCGTAAATTACGTGAACAACTATGCGTCGAGCGGTGGAATCAGTACATTGTACACCACGTTTGAAAATGCAGGTGGAGTTCTTGCCGTGTTCAACGTACTGAATGAAGCATATCCGGGCGTTTACGCTTTCGAAGAGGGAGAAGATGACGCAGATGATATGATCACTTTGGCAGGGGCTTCTTCCGATTCGGGTTCTTCTACTTTGGACGTTCCCCAAACGATGACGATGAACGTCACGGTTCCGAAACCTACAGGGACGGCGATCACCAATCAGAAAGAACTCGAATCCATGAAATCGGATGGAACCTATTATCTGGCGAATGATATTGAGATCAAGGGTACACTCAAATCGATTGCAGAATTCTCGGGTGTATTCCACGGAAACGGATACGCTATCGTTCTCAACGGAGCAGAGCTACGCGGCGGACTCTTCAAGAGTCTCGCGGGTGGAAGTATTTATAATCTTTCCATCACCGAAGCGACCGGGGCAAGCAGTGAGAACAGCTATCGCGGATTGATCGCCCACAATGAGATCGATCTTTGCTTCGGAACGGTCGCGGGTTATGGCTACGGCACGATCGTCAACGTTACAACCAATTGCGCGGTTGGATCGGCACTTAAAAACACTTCAAACTCCTATGTTGGCGGTGTGATCGGTGTGATAACTGATGGTGCAACGGTTCTTTACAATTGTTATAATACAGGTCGCGTACAGGGCGGTTTTGTTGGCGGCATTGTTGGAAATATTTGCTGCGAAAGTGGCATGGTTGAAATTGTCAAGTGCGTCAACTGGGGTGAGTGCATCTCTTCGACCGGTTTGTCAGGCGGTATCTTTGCAACGCACAGTTTGAGTTCTACGCAAGTCGATATGAGCCTGTTGGTTCTGGAAAATATCAACTACGGAGCAGTTTCCTCGACTGAATCGCGCTATTGCGGCGGTATCGGTGGCTCTATGCAGAGCTTTTGGAGCGGAAAAGCAGCCGTCCTGCGCAATGTCAACTACGGAACGGTTACTGCCAACGTAGCTGATAACGGATGCCCCGGCGGTATCATGGGCTATTTGGGTTATAAGGGTATGATGATTTCCGGCAACGTCAATCTCGGTACCGTGACAGGAAGTAAATCACCCAACCGTCTGGTAGGAATGGCAGAAAGCAACGACAGCAACGTCATTGAGAACAACTTTGCGGCACAGGCTGAAATTCCTGCAACGATCGGAACGGCTGTAGGTGCAGAGATCGACGGGAATACAGTGGCAACGTTGAATGGCGTGTATGCCGACGCGTTTATCGCGGGTGAGTCAATCGCGCTCAAATGGGCGGCGGACGCAGGACTTTCCAAAACAGCTCCCGAGGTGACCTATACGATTGCAGCGGATCCCGGGCAATCGGACAATCCCGGAGAAAAAGGGGACGACACGGATACTGAAACTTCTGCAGATACTTCCGAAGTGGGAACCGACGCATCTGCGCCTCAGACGGAGAAGGGGTGCGGTTCTGCGATAGGGATCGGCGGAGTGGTTGCATTGCTGATGCTTTGCGGATCTGGTGCAATGGTTGTAGCCCGTCGCAAAGAGGACTGAACAGCTCCGGTCCATCCTTACGGGTATCCAATTTGATCTCCTAAAAAGAAACGATACACGAAATCTGAATTGTCTGTAATTTCAACAGAAAAATCAGATTCAAATGCACAAGCCCAGCAAAGCCGCTTTGTGGCTTTGCTGGGCAGGGTCTCTTTTACAGGCTTTTGAACGGTTTTTAATCGCTTTTGCGTGTTGCAAGGCATCTGTCGGGTTTCGCGGGAAGGCACATTTTTCAATCGAAAGGAAGGTATCAATATTCATATGGAACGCAAGATTCTTTTTATTATCGCGATTCTTTGTCTGCTCCTAACAGTTATGCTTGTTGCGACATCTTGCCAAAATAGCGATGACATTCCCCCCGTCGATACCGAGCTCTCTCTCGGTGCGTTGATTGCGGGGGGAGAAGATAGTCAGTTTTCTATTGTCTACCCTGCACGTTGGGAAGATTACGAAATGAACGCGGCGATGGATCTAAAATACGCATTTTCGGCAGTTTATCAGAGCTTCCCGAAATTGATCGACGACAGTAAGCCCGAAAATGAGTATGAAATTTTGATCGGTAACACCAACCGTCCTGAAAGTGCCTCTGTTTTGGAGGGACTGAGCGAATACGGTTGGGTGGTTCGCGTGATTGGCAATAAGATTGTCATCAACGCGAAAAGCGGACAGTTTTTGACCGACGCGGTGGAACATTTTTCTAACATTTACATCGGTAGCACGGAACAACTCGGTATCAACCATATTGCTGATCACATTGAAAATTCGGAGAAAGCAGATCAATCCTATGTGATTTCGGTTGGCAAGAATTCGGTTTATACCGTCTCTTGTCTCTCGTCTGGATCGAGTTATATCAAATCGTCGGCGCTGTCCTTCTCCCAACGCCTCTCGAATGATCATGGCGTTTTCATTTCTGTTTCGACCGATGGAATGCCGTCTTCGGGTAAAGCTATTTTGCTTGCGACTGACGAAAAGATTGATGGTTGGCAGATCTCTTTTGAGGAAAATGGGAATATCTCAATTCTCGGACAAAATGACGCGTTGGCAGTCTGCGCCTTGAATTATTTCACTTCCGAATACATGAAAAAAGATGCGGACGGAGACATTGTGATTCAGAATACACAAACGGTTTCCGAATCGGCAACCGACTATGCGAGAGAAGGTTGGTTGCTCGCAGCACCTGCCTACGATGGTGGAACGCTTGCACCAAAGCTTTACGATTGCGGTACGGGAATGCAGAACGACAATAGCTCGCCGAGTGCCGAAAGAAGCTTCATGATGTGCATTTCGGGTACTACGGCAACGCAGTTCAATAATTACCAGTATAAGCTTTCCGATTGCGGCTACACGGTAGACAGCGAGAATGTCGTACCCTGCTCGAATGGAAAATACAACCTGTTTTATGGATATCAGAAAGACAACCAATATCTTTGGGTCTATTATCTTGCAAATACAGGCGAGGTGCGTGTGATCGAAGATCGTGTCAGTACGCTCGAATCCGAATTTGAATATTCCTTTGATTATGACAATAACACCGGAACAGAGATTTATCTGTACGGTATGAAATATCATCCGCAGGGTATGGGCTACGGGGAAGTAGGCGGAAGTTTGGACTCCACCAACAACGGCTTGTTTGTCATTATCAAGCAGGTGGACGATTCACTCTTCCTCATCGACGGCGGATTTACCACGCAGGCATCTTCAGCGGCAGTCCGTGGATTATGGGATTTCATACATGAGATCACGGGAAAAGCGGCGAACGAGAAGATCGTGATTTCTTGCTGGTTTGTGACTCACCCACACAACGACCATTATGCACTCGTTTCTTCTTTAATTAACAACTATCATCAGTATCTGGATCTACAGCGGGTCATGTTCAACTTCCCGACGTCTGCCGAGTTGACTGGGAATATGGGGATCGAAGCAAATATTCGGACTGCCGTTCGTCAATATTTTCCGAACGCGATGTTTGCAAAATGTCATACGGGGCAGTCGATTCATTTGGGAAGCATGACCATAGACGTGATGACTACACACGAGGATGCTGTTTCGGCAACTACCGGAAAAAATACAATTACCGAGGGTAACTCGATGACGTCAATTCTTCGTTTCACCTTTGCAGATGGTACCCGGTATATGGAGCTTGGAGATTTCACCGAGGAACGCGAAAGTGCTCTTTTGGGAATGTATTCTGATGCCGCGTTTAAATGCCAAATATCCGACGTGGCGCACCACGGGTTCAACCAAGTTCAGCGCCTTTACAACAAAATTTCCGCCAGGTACGTTCTTTGGAGCAATTATCCCGCTGATGATTGGTCTACAGAAACAGAGTCGGCAGCATGGCGAAAGGTCGTTTCCGCGTCCACTCTTGCATTTATTCGTTCCGCCAATCCCAACGTTGAGATCTATTACGCAGGTCTTAATACGACTAAGTTGGAATGTCGTGGCGGTACGGTTACCGTGACGAAGCTACCGCTTGTTTATTAAATCAAGAAAATGGAGATTACATGAACTTTTTTGTATCAACAGCCGACGGGGCAGGTTGCGCCCGTGTATATGAGCGTAAAAACGAGAACGGAATTATATTGCTGGATTTTGAAATTGAATATGAAGCTGCTCAAATTCCAAGCGTTGCAACAATTGATTGGAAGATTCCTTGCATTGATATGTATTCGACTTGGGGGGCAAATCTTGGAGTTGGAAGATTGCTTTGTGCGAATTGGTCGAAGAGAACTAGCCGCTCACGTCTTGCCTCGGGGGCTCCGTTTCATTCCTTAATTTCGATTGACGGAACCAATCGCATGACGGTAGCGGTATCCGATGCCCACACGCCAATTGAAATTGCAACAGGGGTTTGCGAGGAGACCTCGGAGATGGATTGTAAGATTCGTTTCTTTACCGAGCAGATCAATCAAATTTCGTCTTACCGTGCAACCGTGTATATCGATACGCGAGAAATTCCTTATGAGGATGCATTGAGGGCTGCAGACCGTTATCTGGCAGATGAGTGTGGGTATCCGTCCGCGTATATTCCCGAGGTTGCCAAGTGTCCCATGTATTCCTGCTGGTATTCCTTCCATCAAAATATTGATGTGGAGGCTATTTTAGAGCAATGTAGGCTGGCAAAAGAGATGGGTATGGAGGCTGTGATCGTAGACGACGGCTGGCAGACTGACGATTCGCAACGTGGTTATGCTTATTGCGGTGATTGGGAAGTCTGCGAGAAAAAGATTCCCGATATGAAGGCGTTTGTAGATCGTGTGCATGAATGCGGAATGAAGTTTATTCTTTGGTATTCCGTGCCGTTTGTGGGTGTCCATTCTAAGATGTATGAGCGTTTTTCGGATATGTTTCTCAATGGAACCAAAGAGCAGGCGGGGAAGGATTGGTCTGTGCTGGATCCCCGCTATCCCGAGGTGCGCAAGTATTTGACCGATATTTACGTTCAGGCAAAGAAGGATTGGGGACTCGACGGCTTTAAGCTGGACTTCATTGATATGTTTCAGATCTTTCCTCAAACGAAAACCTTTGATCCCCGTTGGGATACGCTTTCTCTGGAGGACGGAGTGGATCGGCTCCTCTCAAACGTTACCTCTGCCTTACGAGAAATTGACCCCGAAATTTTGATCGAGTTCCGTCAAAGCTATTTCGGTCCCGCGATCAGAAAGTATGGAAATATGATCCGTGTGCGCGATTGCCCCAATGATTCGATCGCCAATCACATTTATGCGTCGGATATGAAATTTGTGATGGATCGCACACCGATTCACTCGGATATGCTGATGTGGAACTACAATGATACCATGGAATCGGCGGCGCATCAAGTGCTTTGTTGTTTGTTCACTGTGCCGCAAATTTCGGTTCTGTTGGATAAGCTTTCGGCAGACCATCAAAAAATGCTCCACTTCTGGCTTGCATATTGGAATGAAAATCGAGATATCCTTTTGGACGGTACATATTTTGCGGATTATCCCGAACACCTTTACACGCTGGTCAAGGCGACACTCAACGATACAACGATTGCGGTGGCACACGCCAACACCGTGTTGAAGGTTGATGCGCCGTTTGATCGCATCGACTTCCTCAACGCTACGGGCGAGGAAACGTTGATCATAAATGCCACGACTTCCTTGGGAATCAAGAACTACAAAATTTTTGACTGTATGGGCAATGAATTGGAGTCAAAGAGTATTGATCTGACCGAAGGTGTTCACGGCTTCAAGGTGCCAAAATGCGGGATGCTTTGCTTATATGAATGAAATGAAAGGACATTGAACGATGAAAAAATTAAACGTTGCGGTAATTGGGTGTGGCGGAATGGCCAAGAATGCGCATTTTCCCGCATATTTGAAAATGGATGACGTTGAGGTGGTTGCTTTCTGTGACGTGATCTTGGAAAGAGCCGGGGAGGCTGTTAAGCTGTTTGGAAATGGCGTCGCGTATGCGGATTGGCGGGATGTATTAAAGCACCCCGATTTGGATGCAATTGATATTTGTACCCCCAATCTGTATCACTCCGAGATCGCGGTTGCGGCATTAAACGCAGGACTGCACGTGTTCTGTGAGAAACCCGACGCGGTCAGCGTAGAGGAGTGCATGAAAATGAAGGCTGCCGCCGAGCAAAGCGGCAAGGTGCTGATGGTGATGAGAAACAATCGGTACCTGTCGACCTCCACCTATCTCAAGTCCTTTATTGCCGACGGAAAGATGGGCGAGATCTATGCGGGGAGATGCGGCTGGCAGCGCCGTCGCGGGATCCCCGGCAGAGGCGGTTGGTTTACCACGAAGGCGTTGTCGGGCGGTGGCCCTCTCATCGACCTTGGGGTACATATGATCGACCTTTCCATCTGGCTGATGGGCAATCCCAAGCCCGTGGCGGTGAGCGGCTGTACCTACCGTAAATTTGCCGATTCCGATATTTCGGATTCTGTCAATTCGGATTTTGGAGACCGTGTCGAGGACGGTATATTTGACGTTGAGGATCTTGCAATGGGCATGATCCGCTTTGACAACGGTGCTTGTCTGCAGATCGAATTTTCATGGGCATCCAACGTTGAAAAGGAAGAATTTTTCGTGGAATTACGTGGAACCAAGGCGGGTTCAAAGTGGACTTCCAATACGGGACTGAACCTTTATACCGAGGAATACGGCAAAACGGTTGACATTCATCCCCATTCGGGTGCTCAAACGGTGATGCCTCACGAGGCAAACCTGAGACATTTTGCAGACGTGTTGCTCCGCGGTTCAACGCCGATGTTTACGCCCGATCAAGGCTTGGATATGATCGGTATTTTGGAGGCAATGTATCGCTCTGCCGAGCTTGGTCAGGAAGTGCGGTTGTCTTGATTTTTACATAAGAACAGGAGAATAGTAGCATGATTCGCGTGTTGATCTGGAATGAATATAAGCATGAATTGACCAGCGATTGGGTAAAGGGAATCTATCCGAATGGGATTCATCAAGTAATCGCAGAGTTTTTAAGGAGTGACGATATTGAGGTTCGAACGGCAACCCTTCATGATGAAAACTGCGGAATTACCAAGGAGATTTTAGACAACACCGACGTGCTGATTTGGTGGGGACATATGGCTCACGATGAAGTACCCGATGAGGTGGCTGCTTTGGTAAGGGATGCCGTCCTTTCGGGCATGGGTATGATCTTCTTACACTCTGCCCATCATTCCAAGCCATTTCGGTTGCTATTGGGAACCTCTTGCAATCTGACTTGGAGAGAGTCACATGACTCGGAATTACTTTGGGTTGTAGAGCCTGCACATCCGATCACACAAGGCATTGACCGTTTCTTTAAATTAGAGCGGGAAGAAACCTACGGGGAGCCTTTCGTGATTCCCACTCCCGATAAAATTTTGTTCCTTGGAAGCTATTCGGGCGGAGAAGCGTTTCGCTCGGGCTGTCTTTGGGAACGCGGAAACGGTAAGATTTTCTATTTCCAACCGGGACACGAAGGGTATCCGACGTTTTATGTTCCCGAGGTACAAACCGTTATTCGCAATGCGGTCAGATATCTTGCTCCGAATATTCGGTTAACGGTAGGATGCCCGAATGTCCGCAAGGTTACTGACGAGAAGCCGTATGTAAGAGGCTAATATTTAATATCATAATGGGAGTATTTTATGGACTATACAAAACAGGTATTTACAGAACTGCCGTTTGAGAGAACTTTGAACGGAAAAGCAGCCGAAACGGTTGACTTTTTGCTCCGTGAGCAATATTTGAACGCTGATTTGTGGAAGAAATTCGTCAATCAGTACAGGATACGTCCCGACGGCAAGGACGTTGGTTGGCGCGGTGAGTTCTGGGGCAAGGCAATGCGCGGCGCCGTTACCGTTTATCAGGCAAGCCGCAACGAGAAGCTGTATTCCGTTATCACCGAATCGGTCAAGGATATGCTAACGGTTGCCGATCCCGACGGGAAGGTCACTACCTACGTTGGCGAACATGAGTTTCACTATTGGGACATCTGGAGCCGCAAATACGTGATGCTCGGCATGGAATACTATTACGAGATCTGCCGTGACGAAGCTCTGAAAGAAGAAATTTTGTACTTTGTCTGCGGTTGTGCGGACGACATTGTCAAACATGTTGGCACAGGCGAGGGTATGGTTTGCATCACCGACTCACATAAATGGAGAGGTGTCAATTCTTCATCGGTCTTGGAGCCGATGGTACGTCTCTACCGCTTGACAAATGAGCAAAAATATTTTGATTTTGCCACCTATATCATCGACCAGGGCGGTGCCGAGGGCATCAACATTTTTGAGTTGGCTCTGGAAAACGAGAAAATGCCGTATCAGTACGCTGTTTCCAAGGCATATGAGGTGATTTCTTGCTTTGAAGGGATCGTGGAATATTATCTGATTACGGGAGACGAAAAATACAAAAAAATGGCGCTTCAGTTCGGTGAGGCGGTTGCTAAGACCGAGGTCACGGTGATCGGATCATGTGGTTGTACGCACGAATTGTTTGACCATGCCGCCGCGCGTCAAACGGCGCATTACGACGGTGTGATGCAGGAGACCTGTGTCACGGTCACATGGATGAAATTCTGTGTGCGCTTACTTTCTCTGACGGGAGATGCCAAATATGCAGACGAGATCGAACGCTCTTGGTATAACGCCCTTTTGGGTGCGGTCAATACCGAGAAGAAAACTTCGGACTTTATCTATTATCGATTCGTACAGGAGCTTGGTTATCCCGGTGTAGTTGATTCTGTACTTCCTTTTGATAGTTACAGCCCTCTGACGGCTGGAAAGCGTGGGCAGAAGCTTGCGGGAAATCAGATCTTTGATGATCTGACTTATTTCGGCTGCTGTGCCTCTATCGGCGGTGCGGGTGTTGGAGCATTCTTGAACAATGCAGTGATGCAGAGTGAGGATGGTCTTGTCGTCAATTTTTACGCAGACGGTGTAACTCGTTTGGAGTACAAGGGCGAGCCGATTGAAATGAAAATGACCACGAAATATCCGTTGGAGGGAAAGGTTTGTATCGAAATCAAGAGAAGCGGTACACAACCGCTTACCGTCAGATGCAGAATCCCCGCGTGGAGTGAGAAAAATGAGATCTCATCGAATTTTGGATGTCATTCCTTGGAAGACGGATATGCAATTTGGAAGGATACAGTTGCCAACGGAGTGATCGAACTGAATTTTGATATGCAAATTCGCACACAGTATCCTCAAAAGTGGGGCGAGGATCGATTGTACGTGGAGTACGAGCGTCCCGCTTACCGTCCGATTCAAACCACGGTCTATCAGCAACCCGAGGAATTGGATTATGTCTGCTTGCAAAGAGGTCCGATCGTTTTTGCGTTGGACTCTGCGTTAGGGATTCCGGCAGATGCCTCGCTTGATCTTTGCCTTGATTGCGCGGAGATTTCAGACGGAAATGATGAACGTGTGAAAGCTATTGGAATCAATCCCTCGATCATTTGCCGTGTGACCGACAAGCAGTACGGCACCGTCACGCTGATCGACTATGCTTCTGCGGGCAAGGATTGGAACACGGACATTGCCGCGTGGCTCAAATGTGAGCGGAAGGGATAATTTTTAAAATTTGACTTTCCCAAACGGTAATATTTCGGTTGCTTTATCAAAAACTGTCAAAAAAGTCTATCGGGGCTGTTGCATTAAGCCCCCTAAAAAGAAAAAGCGACAGTTTTTTACTGAAAAGGTATTGAGCTGTCGCTTGCTTTGTTGTATAATTAAATTGCTACAAATAGCGTGAATGTTTTTTTAAATGCATTACATTGATTTGATAGAATATAAATATCAAACGAAAAAGTTTTAAATACGACAGTTTATGCCGTATTGATTTGTTATAATGAAAATATAAATTAAAAATTTTTTCAATATGCAATTAGGTTGCAGATTCATTTGATATAATGGATTCAAATATAAAAGAATTTAAAAAACTACCGAAACAGGCTTGCAGGATGAACCTAAACTGTGTTATAATGTAATTGCTCCAATCAAATTTTCGAAAAAATGAATAACGGTCGGAAAATGCGCCCTGTTTGGTTGTAAAATAAAAAGCAATCTTTTGCTTTCTGCTTTCCAATTACATAGGTGGCATCGTTGACAGAAAAATATGTATCTGTTATAATTTTGGTGTCACCACAACAGAAAGGTGGAAAAACGATGAAAACAAAAGATGTTGTGAAAAAGAAACTCAATCACAGAGTAAGGGGATTCTGCAAACGGATTTTAGAATTACTCACCGACAAAAACGGATGTATCCGAAACGTTCCGAAAAAAGAGATGGAGTCCATAGCCGAAATGTTACTGTCCGATATAATCGCGTTTTATGAAACCGAGGAGGGAAAACGCGTGTTTGCGGAATGGCAGAAGAATCGGGAAGAACCCCCGAGCTGCCGATGTCGCATGAAAGGCGGGGCGGTATGAGAGGCGTTATTTATGCCCGCTATTCCTCGGATAATCAGCGCGAGGAATCCATTGAAGGGCAGATCAGAGAGTGTAAAGCCTTTGCCGAGCGCAACGGAATCGACATCATCGGCAGTTATATCGACCGAGCCTTTTCTGCCAAGACCGACAACCGTCCCGACTTTCAGCGCATGATTAAGGAAAGCGCAGCGAAAGCCTTTGACGTAGTCCTTGTGTGGAAGCTTGACCGCTTTGCCCGTGACAGATATGTTTCGGCATACTATAAAAGAGTGCTCCGCAAGAACGGTGTCAAGGTTGTATCGGCAACCGAGGCGATCTCCGAGGGCGCGGAAGGCATCTTGTTGGAATCACTGTTGGAAGGCGTTGCGGAATACTACTCGGTGGAGCTTGCAGAGAAAACGTTAAGAGGAATGACCGAGAACGCGCTGAATTGTAAGGTTAACGGAAGCGTACCACTTGGTTACACTCCAACAGAGGATAAGCATTATCAAATTGATCCGATCTATGCACCCATTATCGTGGAAATCTATCAAATGTATCTTGATGGAATGACGATGAAAGAAATTGTTGATACTCTTAAGGTAAAAGGGATTCGCAATCGAAAGGGCGGAGAGATCTCGGAGAATGTTGTCAGCAACATTCTGAAGAATCGCCGCTATCTTGGGGAATATATCTTTCGGGATATTGTCATTCCAAACGGGATACCGCAGATCATATCACAAGAATTGTTTGATCGGGTCCAACAGCGAATGGAAATAAACAAAAAGGCTCCCGCAAGGGGAAAATCCGAAGAAGAATATTTGCTTTCCACCAAGCTCTTTTGCGGTAAGTGTCAGCGCATGATGGCAGGGGAGAGTGGCAAGCGAAGGGATATTTCTGTGTATCGCTACTACAAATGCTCGGGTGTAAAACGGCGTCTTGGCTGCGATAAGAAAACCGTTCGCAAGGATTGGATCGAAAATCTTGTGCTTGAGGAGATCAAAAAACTCGTTCATAATGACGAGGCAATTGAATATATTGCAAACTGTGTGATGGAGATACAGGGAAAGACTCACACGATCTTACCGTATCTGCGCGAACAGCTTGCCGAGGTAGAAAAGGGGATCGATAATCTGGTCAATGCCATACAGATGGGGATCTGCAACGATGCCACCAAGAAGCGCATGGATGCGCTTGAGGCGAGAAAAACGGAACTCAATATTCAAATTGCCAAGGAAGAACTTGCCAAACCAACCGTCACCAAGGATCAGATCGTTTGCTGGCTGGAGCATTTCAGAACGTTTGACACAAACAAATTGGAACACCGGCGTCGGT
>JAFTXB010000028.1 GCA_017461825.1 Clostridia bacterium | reverse complement strand
TTCAGAGCCTCGAGGAGAGTCTTGCCGGGGAGGATCTCAGCAGCCATAGCCGCGGAGTGAGTCATACCCGAGCAACCGATGGTCTCAACGAGGGCTTCCTCGATGATGCCGTTCTTTACGTTCAGCGAGAGCTTGCACGCGCCCTGCTGGGGTGCGCACCAGCCCACACCGTGGGTGTATGCCGAAATATCGGTGATCTGCTTTGCCTGAACCCACTTGCCCTCTTCGGGAATGGGAGCGGGGCCGTGATCGGGGCCCTGTGCAACGACGCACATCTTTTGTACTTCTGCGCTCATTGCGTACTCGCAAGAAAATTCTTTGCTCATTTTTTGTATCTCCTTATTAAATAATTAACATATCAAACGAGGCTCTCGATGATGGGAGCAATCGCTTTAAAATAATGTTTACCGATGAACTCGGCTCCGTTTGCGTTGGGGTGCACGCCGTCGCCCGAATAGAATTTCGGCTCGGGTTGGGTTTTCAGTGCCTCTGCAAACAGCTCGTCAAGCGGAATGTATGCGTCTGCAAACTCATCTGCCAGCGAGCGAACGATGGGCAGGATCGACTCGAGCTCCACTCTCCAAGCTTCCTTTTCCTCGTTGTCGAGCAGGAAGGGGGCGAGCATGATGATCTTTGCGTTCGTCTGCTTTTTCAGGCGGGCGAGGATCGCGCGGTAGTTTGCGGCGACCTGCTCGTCGGTGGTTTCGATCTTATTTGTTCCGTGACGGTGCCAGATGTCGTTGATGCCGATGAGGATCGAAATGACATCAGGCTCAAATGCGATGGCATCGGGATAGAGACGGTCGAAAAGCTGATCGGTGCGGTTGCCGCTGATGCCCTGATTGATGATCTCAATATCGGCATCGGGGAACGCCTCGCGGATCAAGGCTGCCGCATACTTGGGGTAGCCGCTTCCCATATGGTGGTAGTTCCGTCTGTCTCTCCCAGCGTCGGTGATGCTGTCACCCTGAAAAACGATTCTCATGATCAGAGAATGACCTCGCCGTAAACCTCGCCAAAGGCGCAAGCGGCGTTGCACTCATCGGTATCGATGTGCATTGCCAGTGCGTAGGTGGGATGTACGCGGCAAACAACGTCATCAAAGACGGTGGTGCGTGCACTGTTGATCTTGACCTTGACGACCTGCTTGTCCTCAACACCGAATGCCTTTGCATCTTCGGGCGTCATGTGGATGTGTCTCTTTGCAATGATCACACCCTCCTCAATGTCTACCTCGCCTGCGGGGCCTACCATCTTGAGTCCGGGCGTGCCTGCAACGTCGCCGCTCTCACGAACGGGAACGCCGGCAAGACCGAGCGCGCGCGCATCGGTGAAGGAGAGCTCCACCTGATTTGCCTTACGCGTGGGGCCGAGAACGCTGACGGTGAGCTGACCCTTGGGGCCGACCAGTGTGATCTTCTCATTTGCGCATGCAAACTGACCGGGCTGGCTGAGCATCTTTTTTACGACAAGCTCTGCGCCTTCTCCGTAGAGAACCTTTACTGCTTCCTCTGTCAGATGAATGTGTCTGGCGGAGGTTTCTACCAAAACCTTGTTTTCCATAGTGGCAAAACCTTTCCTTATATTGATTATTGTGTATTGATACTTTATCGGGGCGTTTTACCCCATTCCATAATATTATAACATTTTTTTGTCGATTTGTAAAGTCTGTTTTTTACTTTTCTTACCGCATACTCGATTTTTTTTTGGAAATACTATCGAAAAAAGATTGCGGGAGTGAAAAAAACGGTATATGGATCGGAATGAAAGCAAACGAAACGCCGCCGAAGCACGGCAGATCATATTGGAAAACATTGCAGAAGGGGGCGGAGCAATTGCTGAAAACGCGCGTGAGCGCTTTCAATGCATTTCGATCATTGGGCAGATCGAGGGGCACTATCTGCTTCCCGAGGGGCAGAAGGCGACCAAATACGAGCAGATCATCCCGATGCTGGTTGAAATTGAAGAGAGCGACGAGATCGAGGGGGTTCTGATCATTCTCAACACCATGGGCGGTGACGTGGAGGCTGGGCTTGCCTTGGCGGAGATGATCGCCTCGATGACAAAGCCTACGGTCTCATTGGTGCTGGGTGGGGGACACTCGATCGGCGTTCCGCTGGCAACTGCGGCAAAGCGATCACTGATCGTTCCAAGTGCTACTATGACCATTCATCCCGTGCGTGTAAGCGGCATGGTGGTGGGGGTGCCGCAATCCTTCCGCTATATGAGCGAGATGCAAAAGCGCATCGTTCGGTTTATCTGCTCGCACTCCAAGGCTCGCCCCGAGGTGGTACAGGAGCTGATGATGCGCCCCGATCAGATCGCAACCGATTGCGGTTCGATCATTGAGGGGCACGAGGCTGTGAAATACGGTATTATAGACGAGGTGGGCGGTTTGGATCGCGCGCTTGCCATATTGCGCCGTATGGTATCGGATAACCACAGAAAAACCCCTAAAAATAAGAATAAGAACTGTTCTCATTCTAAAAAATAAGAAGATTTGAGATAAAAATAAGTGTGGGAGGAGAAAAAACGGAAAAGACCTATTGAATATTAAATAATAATGTGATATAATATATTGTTGTGTGTGAAAAAACGATTTGTTTTGAAGCCGCGCAAAACAAGTTAGAGCCGTTTGATAAAGCTCTGCGACCAAAGCCGGACGCGAACGCAACCGAAGCCTTCTCATTTGTAGGGGCGAGCATTGCCCATCCACATTTTCTCCCGCTTTGCGGGTGAGTGATGCTCGCTCCTGCAACCGAAGCCGGACGTTCGCCTGCTTGCAGGTGACTTTTTATAGGCTTTAACGGTATTAGGAGGATAATTTGAAACATAGCATGAAGCTGCGTTCGGGCGCAACCATTCCGCAGATCAGTGCTCCCGAAGCAGAGCAAAAGCACTATCTGACACGTAATATTCTCAACAAGATGCATTTGATGCCGGCGGGCGATCCGATTGCATTTGACGAGAACACTGACGGTAGTATTACATACTACTTTGATCCGTCAAGGGTGGTGGAGGCACCGCCCGAGCTCTGGTACGCGCCTGCACAGAAGACCGAGACCATGACGACCGAGAGCGGACGCGAGATCATCCGCATGAGCACCAAGCGTGCTGCAACATGCGGATATTACACCAAAGAGCGACTTGATCAGATGAACTACGATGTAATCGAGGAGCCGGTTGCCTATACGCTGAGAAACGATAAAAGCGTTATTTATTTTTACGATAAAAAGACAGCGGTCCGTCGTCCCTTGATGTGCGTACAATGCGGAAAGGATATTCGTTACCGCCGCAAGCTTTGCCGCGGATGTTTTGAAGCCGATCTGGCAGTTCGTCGCGCCGAGGGCGACGCGCACCGCAATGCCGCCTACCACATGAAGCGCGAGCGCGTCTTGTTCTTTGATCTTGAGCTGACGGGTGTTTATCATCATGACGAGATCCTTTCGGTGTCGATCACAGATGGGACGGGGCGCATCATCATGGACACTCTGGTGCATCCCGTGCACAAAAAGAAGTGGAAGCAGACCGAAAAGATCCACGGCATCACGCCCGAGATGGTTACCGAGTCGCCTACGCTCGAGGAATTGAAGCCTCGTATCCGTGAGATCTTTGACAATGCCGATGTTTTGATCGCATATGGCATTTCCACCGACTACAGCCATATCAAATATATTTACGATACCGAGGCGGAGCGCGAGGAGCTTCACAAAAAGGCGCGCTGTGCAGCAAACGAGTTTGTGAGATTCCAGTCCGAGCATTATCCCGACGAGGTGCACGCTTCGCTCAGCGATGCGATGGAACGCTTGGGGATCGCTTGGGACGGCGTGGCGCATACGTCGATCGCCGATACGATCGGATGCGCAAAGGTTTGGGAAAAGCTGTTTCCCAATTATTACGAGGACTGAAGGAGGGGCATGATGAAGGATATTTTTGGACTTGATAAGCCTGCGGCTTGTGATGAATTTACCGCGCATCTGACCACGGTGCACGACAACGCCGAGCTGTGCGTGGTGCGTAGCATTTTAGAGGGAGAAAAGATCCCTTACCGTGTACGCGAGCGTGGTAGCGGCGGCATGGTGAAGGTGATCGCGGGCTACTCGATGTACGGAACCGATATTTTTGTTCCAAAGGATATGCTTGCCGCGGCAGAAGAACTGCTCGACGCATTCCGTAACGGGGAAGTCGTTGAGGACGGAGACAACGGTGCCGAGGAGGCTGACTGATGAAAGAAATTCTACTTTGTAAATTTGGTGAGATCGTACTAAAGGGCGCAAACCGCCGCTTTTTTGAGGATACGCTTTGTAAGACCCTGCGCTTTCGCGCAAAGCATTACGGCAACTTTACCGTCACCTCGTCGCAGAGCACGCTGATCATCGAGCCGAACGACGAAATGGCAGACCTTGACGGAATGTTTGAGTCTGCCTCCAAGGTGTTTGGCATCGTGGGCATCAGCCGTTGCGCGGTGTGCGAAAAGGATATGGCGGCGATCGAGGCAACCGTGAAGGAATATATTCCGCAGTTTCTGATAGGCAAAAAGACCTTTAAGGTCGAGGCAAAGCGCTCGGACAAGCGGTTTCCGCTGGGCTCGATCGAGATCGCGCGCGAGATCGGCGGTGTCGTTTTGTCTGCCGTACCCAATATCAAGGTCGACGTGCACACCCCCGAGATCGTGGTGCAGGTCGAGATCCGTGAGTTTGGTGCGTACATTCACGCAGGGCAGTTCAAGGGTGCGGGCGGTATGCCCGTGGGCACCAACGGCAAGGCTTTGCTGCTGCTTTCGGGCGGGATCGACTCGCCCGTGGCGGGCTACATGATCGCAAAGCGAGGTGTGCAGGTCGAGGGTATCCATTTTGAGTCCTTCCCCTATACCAGCGAGCGCGCGAGGGAAAAGGTGTTTGAGCTGGCGCGCGAGATCTCGCAGTATACGGGCTCGTTTAACCTGCACGTCGTGTCGCTGACGCATATTCAGGAGGAGCTTGTCAAGGCGTGCGACGAGGATTATTTTACGCTCCTGCTCCGCCGTTACATGATGGCGATCGCCGACAGACTGGCGCACAAGCTGGGATGCGGCGGATTGATCACGGGAGAGAGCCTCGGTCAGGTTGCATCCCAGACCATGCAAGCGATCGGTGTGACCGATCCCGTTGCAACGCTTCCCGTATTCCGTCCCTGCATAGGGCTTGACAAGGAGGAGATCATACAGATCGCGCGGAAGATCGGCACTTTTGAAACGTCGATCCAGCCCTATGAGGATTGCTGTACCGTCTTTACTCCCAAGCATCCGCGCACACGTCCCGAGCTGGCAAAGGTGCTGGCGGAGGAACAGAAATTGGATTTTGAAGCACTTGTGCAGGAGGCGCTTGACGGGGCTTACGTCGAGCGGATCCGTACCGAGTTTTAATTGGGGGGAAGAACGTGATTTTTACGGAGCTTCAATTGGGATTTTGGAAAAAGGCGTTTATGTTTGAGGTCGCCGATCACGGATTGGTAATTGAAAACGAAGGGAAGGTCGTGTGCGTTTACGGCACGGATCGCAAACATGAAACGATTTTCTGTGCAATTCCTTTATGCCATCCCAAATACATCAGAAAACACAGTATAAAGATCTATCAAGAGCAAAACCGTATTTTGGTTGATCTCGGTGTATGCAAGGTTGTAATCGATTACGGCAATCAAAAATGCTCTTGTGATCTTGCGAAAATAAATGTTTATGGCTCGGATGCGTGGGGGAAAGATGTTTTCGTCCCATGGACATCCGAATTTGAAAAAATAATATAATATTTGTGAAAGTTTTTGGAGGGTGCAGGAACCTTTTTCCAAAAAGGTTCCTGCGAAAAAGACATATGGAACAGAAATATTATCACATGAACATAGCGGGGTGTGAGCGCGACCTGCCTCTGTGCCCCTTGAATGACGATTTGATGATTGCGGGCTTTGTGATCTTTGGGGACACCGAGATCACCACGGCGTGTGCCAAGGCACTGCTTGACCGTGCGCCCGAATACGACTACCTTATCAGCGCCGAGGCAAAGGGAATTCCGCTGGTGCACGAAATGGCACGTCTGGCGGGTGACCAAAAGTATTTTCTGGCGAGAAAAGCACCGAAGCTTTACATGACGGGCGTTTTGGAGGTGACGGTGCGTTCGATCACCACCGCAAAGGAGCAAAAGCTCTATCTGGACACTGCCGACGCCGCGCAGATGCGTGGAAAGCGCATTCTCATTGTAGACGACGTGATCTCCACGGGTGAGTCGCTTCGCGCGATCGAGCAGCTTGTGGAAACGGCAGGCGGTGAGATCTGCGGCAGAATGGCGATTCTTGCCGAGGGGGATGCACAAAACAGGGAAGACCTGATCTATCTTGAAAAATTACCGCTGTTTGACAAAAACGGAAAGGAACTGTAATAAAAATGGCAGAATTATTGAATGCAAACGACAGACGCACGCATTATTGCGGTGACGTCAGAGAGAGTGACATTGGACAAGAAGTATGCGTGATGGGCTGGGTGCAGAGACAGAGAGACCTGGGTGCCCTGATCTTTATCGACCTGCGTGACCGCACGGGCATCGTTCAGCTTGCCTTTGACGGCGACACCGACAAGGAGATCTTTGACAAGGCATTTGGCATCCGTGCAGAGTACGTGCTCTGCGTTCACGGCACCGTCCGTCCGCGCGGCGAGGGGGCAACCAACCCCAATCTGCCCACGGGCATGGTGGAGGTCTTTGTAAAGGAGCTGAAGATCCTCTCCGCCGCACAGACTCCTCCCTTTGAGGTGTCGGATGCCAAGAAGACCAAGGACGAGATCGCGCTGAAGTACCGCTATCTCGACCTGCGCCGTCCGTCTTTGCAAAGAAACATCAAAATGCGCCACGATATTGCGCGTGTGGCGCGTCAGTACTATTACGAAAACGGCTTTTACGAGATCGAAACGCCCATGATGATCAAGTCCACCCCCTAGGGTGCGCGTGACTATCTCGTGCCCAGCCGTGTACACAAGGGCAGCTTTTACGCGCTTCCGCAGTCGCCCCAGCTTTACAAGCAGCTTTTGATGCTGTCGGGCTACGACCGCTACATTCAATTGGCGCGTTGCTTCCGCGACGAGGACCTCAGAGCTGACCGTCAGCCAGAGTTTACCCAGATCGACCTTGAAATGTCCTTTGCAACGCAGGAGGATATTATGTCGATGAACGAGGGCTTTATCAAGCGCGTGTTCAAGGAGGTTTTGGGCGTTGAGATCGAAACGCCCCTGCCGCGCATCACTTTTGCCGACGCGATGAATCGCTACGGCTCGGACAAGCCCGATACCCGTTTTGGCATGGAGATTCAGGATCTTTCCGACGTTGTTAAGGGTTGTGGCTTTGGTGTGTTCACCTCTGCCATTGAAGCGGGTGGCTCGGTGCGCTGCATCGTTGCCAAGAATGCCGCTGCCACGCTTACCCGTAAGGAGATCGACAAGCTGACCGAGCACGCAAAGGGCATCGGTGCCAAGGGCTTGGCATATATCCGTTGGGTGGACGATGCGCCCAACTGCTCGTTTGCGAAATTCCTCACCCCCGAGGAGCTGGATGCGATCCTTGCCGCAGGCAGCATGGAAAAGGGCGACGTGATGCTGATCGTTGCCGACAAAAACAAGGTGGTCCTGCCCACGCTTGGCGCACTCCGCACCCTGCTTGGCAAAAAGCTTGACCTCATTCCCGAGGGTAAGTTCAACTTCCTGTGGGTGGTGGAATTCCCGTTCTTTGAATGGAACGAGGAGACCGAGCATTGGGATGCAATGCACCATCCCTTCACCATGCCGCTTCCCGAGTGCCTCGACTCCTTGGAGAGCGATCCCGGCTCGGTTCGCGCGCAGTGCTACGACATGGTGCTCAACGGCATTGAGCTTTTGTCGGGCTCGATCCGTATCACCGACTGGCAGCTTCAGGAGCGGATGTTCCGCGCGCTCGGACTGACGAGCGAAGATATTGACCGCAAGTTTGGGTTCCTTGTGGATGCCTACAAGTACGGCGCACCGCCTCACGGTGGTAGCGGCATGGGACTTGACCGCCTTGCAATGGTGATGTCGGGTGCCGACTCGCTTCGTGACGTCGTTGCCTTTCCGAAGGTGCAAAACGCCAGCGAGCTGATGTCGCAGTGTCCCACCCCCGTCTCCGACGCCGACCTCGCCGTCCTCGGCATCGCCGTGACTGAGAGGGAAGAGTAAGGGTGATTTTCTCGGGGGAAGGGAAAACTTTTGGAAAAGTTTTCCCTTCCCCCGAACCCCCATCCTTTTCAAAACTTTTTTCAAAAAAAGGGTTTGGATAAATTCCGAGCTTTTGTGTGCTTGAGTGAGGTGCTTTCTAAATTGGAGCTCGCAAAAG
>JAFTXB010000002.1 GCA_017461825.1 Clostridia bacterium | reverse complement strand
CAACCTCGCCCTCCAAAAAGGCGTCAAGTGCTCGGGCTCCCGCCTCGGTGGCGTAGAACGTCGGTTCGTTTCTTTCAAGCCAGACAAATGCCCCGTCCTTTTCATAGGACACAACGCCTGCATAGGTATCCGTAGGGTTGGAGTATTCGTAATAGGTGTGATAATCGAGATAGTAACCAACGGGGAGCGTGTACAGAGTGTAAACATCAAATCCGCCGGTGAGCGTTTTGCCGTCCTCCGAGAGATCCCACTCGCGCGCGCCCTCGGGCGGTGTTGCGGATGCGGAATCCTTGGTCGCAGAGATCGGCAAAGCGAGGGTACAAGCCAGCAAAAGAACTGCCGCAAATGCACAGAAAATGCGATTCAAAACCGTTTTTTTCACAATGCCACCTCCAATCACGCCAAGTTGAGCTTTCGCTCAAGCTTGCCAAGTGTCATAAACGTCATGATCAAGGCACCCGATGTCACCATCAGCGCAATCACCAACAAAAGCAGCGCAATGGCGGGTAGCCCCGCGCCCTGACCGATCGCCTCCAGCTTGTAGCCAAAGCCAACCGCAAACGAGCTGATGCCAAACAGCCCGACGATCTGGAGAACGGTGGACAAAAGCATATTGACAAGATAATAGATGCCGATTGCCGCCAAAAGCTTATACTTTTTCGCCACAACCGATCCAATGGTGATACAAAAATGAATCAGGCTTGACGAAAATACAAACGCGCCCGACAAAATCAAGATCGCCTCGATGACGTAAACGATCAGCCAACCGCCGATCGCGTTCCACGCCTGCGCCACAACGTCCAGCATCGCCACTACGATGTCGGTGTTGAGCAGCCTGCCGCTATCCCCAACGGGGGGCGATACCAGCAGGAAAATAAACAGACAAACAACCAACAAAAGGACGTGTGCCACCTCCCAGATCAGCGCATTGAGCGTTTTGGAAAGCAAAAGATCTCTGCGGCTGACGGGCAGAGTAAAGGTGAGATAGCCCTCGTCGGTGAAGAAATTCTTATAAAACCGATAGTAGATCAACAGCTGTGTCAGCGCGATCGACGCAACGATCGCAACCAACGAAATGACAAAGAAAAACATTCCAAACGCGGTCAAGATCGCAAATCTGCTGTCCTCCATATTGGAAATGACGAAGCGCAAAACAAGCGAGCCTGCCACCGACAGTCCCAGCACGCTGACGGCAAGAAGCCACCAGAGCCGCCAAACCGACAGCATATCATATTTTAATAGCTTTTTGAACATCTGAATACCTCCCTGAACAGCTCGTCAAGTGATTTTCCCTGCTCGGCGCGAACGTCGTCCGCCACGCCCGACATCATGATCTGTCCGCCGTAGCCCATAAAGACAAATTCGTCCAGCACGGGCTCGATGTCGTAGATGAGGTGCGTGGTGATGAGCACGGTCGCCTCGGGGTTGTAGTTGCCGACGATGGTCTGCAAAATGTAGTCGCGTGCGGCGGGATCCACCCCCGCGATCGGCTCGTCAAGCAGATAGAGCTTGGCACGGCGCGCCATCACCATGATCAGCTGTACCTTCTCCTTCGTGCCCTTGGAAAGCGTTTTCAGCTTTGCCTCGGTGTCAATTTCAAGATCCGCCAGCATCCGTCTCGCGGCATCGTCATCAAAATCGGCGTAGAATTCCGAAAAATAGGAGATCAGCTCCTCCACCTTCATCCATGTGTTAAAATAGGTGCGCTCGGGCAGATAAGAGATGAGCCCATTGGTTGCTTCACTCCTCGGCTGACCGCAGACCGTGATCTCACCGCTATCGGGCACGAGAATGCCGCAGATCATCTTCATGAGTGTCGATTTTCCACAGCCGTTGGGGCCCAAAAGTCCCACGATCTTCCCCGCAGGCAGAGAGCAATTGAAATTCTGCAGCACGGGGAATCCGTTTTTATAGCTTTTTGTAATGTTCGTGCAGGTTAAAACGGGAACGTTCATAATGTCACTTCCTCCTTTTGTATATATTGGATCAATTCTTCTTTTGTGATCCCCATTTCGCGGATAGCGGAAAGCATGCTTTGCACGGCTTCACGCTTCATGCGCTCGCGCGCCCCCTCCAATGCATCAACGTCGGACGTCACAAAGCGCCCAAGCGTTCCGCGCGTATATAACAAGCCTTCTTCCTCCAGTGATAAAAGCGCCTTTTGCATGGTATTGGGATTGACCGAAGCCTGCGCCGCCAGTACGCGCACCGACGGGATCTGCTCATCCGCCGCGTATTTCCCTGCCAGGATCTCGTTTCGCAGATGTGAGGCAAGCTGCAAAAATACAGGCGTTTTGTGGTCGAGCTTCCATATCATGCGGGTCTCCCCTCCTTTCTGTACCATTGTACTAATACAATAATACACTATCGCCGATTATTTGTCAATAGGTTTTTGGAAAAAATACGGAAAAAATTTTTTTGGTTGAGATTTTCTGGGATTTTTGAGATTTTTCAAAAGTTTTTTGCAAAAAGCCATTGACAAAATCACCTTTTTCGGATATAATAGATGCGTTACGTCAAAAAACGGAATATGCTGGTGTAGCACAGTCGGTAGTGCAGCTGATTCGTAATCAGCAGGTCGTGTGTTCGAGTCACATCACCAGCTCCAAAACGCCCAACGCAATCGCGTTGGGCGTTTTACCTTTTCACTCTTCACTCTTCACTCCCGAAACTCCGCCTTTGGCGGAGGATTCGTAATTTGCCCTACGGGCAATGTTGCATCAGTCACGAGGCGAAGCCGAAGTTGTGTTCTGAGTCACTTTCCCCTGCTCCAAAACGCCCAACGCAATAGGGCTGTACCCTAAAGGACAGTTTTGCAAGAATACGGTATATCTCGAAAGAGGTATGCCGTATTTTACATTTTTTGACACAAATGCAGTGCTTGTCAGGAAAGTTGACGAGGCATAGATGAACATAAAGAAAAGGCCCCTTGTATAAAAAGGAAACCTTTTAACAATCGGCATACCAATATTTTTCGGCAAATTGAAATTTGATTATTGACTTATTTGTAATTATATGATATAATACCAACAGAATAATTTGTCACCGGAGGCTGTGTACCGTAGTACCGTGATGCCGGATTAGGTGTCCAAGTGAGCTTGGGTTATTGCGTTTGCAAGACCTTGGCTCTATTTTTATTTTGGAGGTATTTTTATGAAAAACACGAAGGTTACTCTTGTTCCGCTTACGGCAGATGACCGTGAGCAATTTATCCTTGACAATCAATGGGCGTTCAAATATGGCGCGATGATGGAGTTCGGTGAGCGTGACGACCATATTGACGATGACGGTGAGATCATCTCACGCACAACTATAGAGAAATCCATCGACAATCCTAAAAGCGAAACCTACTGCATAATGCTTGACGGCGAAAAGGTGGGTGGTTTAATACTCACGATAGACAACGAAACGCATCATAACCACTTGGATATTCTCTTTGTACTACCCGAAGCGCACAGCAAAGGCATCGGTTACGGCGCGTGGCAAGCGGTTGAGGCTCTGCACCCCGAAACGGTAATATGGGAAACCTGCACCCCATATTTTGAAAAGCGAAATATCCATTTTTACGTAAACAAGTGCGGTTTTCAAATCGACCAATTTTGGTGCGAGTATTTTCAGCCCGAACACGTAATGTTCGAAAATAAAAAGCACGATCCCGACGAGGGTCCCGATGAAATGTTTCGGTTTGTTAAAGTGATGAAGCCGTAACACAAAAAATTATACTTTGGCAGAGGAACTGTTCCGTGTGCACAAACGAAAAGCAACGGATACGGGAAATTCTTGCGGCAAGCCTTTGTTGCAGACGACCGACGGCCGTCCCTGCAAAGCATCGCGCTCAACGGTTATTGGTATGCAACGCGTGATAGGAATTGCGGTATTGCGTTGGGGTGGTTTGATTGTGATAACGAAAAAATTTGATCAGGGCGTTGTCGCTTTCAAAGGAGGCCGAGGCGGCAATCTCCTTCAGCGTCATGTCGGTCATCAAAAGCAATTGCTGGATGTACTTGTTGCGCTCGGAATCGAGATATTCCTTCAGGCTCACCCCGCTGTTTGCCTTGCATACGCGCGAGAGATAGTCCGAGCTGTACCGAAAATGCTCGCTGATCGCCCCAACGTTTAGCCCCGAGGCGATATTGATGCGGATGTATTCGCAAACCTCCGAAAACAGCTTGCTTTGAGACGCGCCCGACCGAACGATCTCAAGCATGGCGGCGGCAAGCCTGCATTCGATCAACGCCTTGTTCTCCTCGTTGCAAGCCAGATGCCCAAGCTGACGGAACAGCACGCGATAGTTATGCGGATCGGCAGGTCGGTAAAAGCCCACGCCGATCTTCTCCTCATAGTGCTCGGCATAAAAATGAAGCCAAAAAAAGGAGGTGCCGTCGGTCTCGCGGTAGCCGCGGTGCATCACGTGCGGGCGCAGACAAAGCAGATCGCCCTGCTGCAAATGGTAGGCTCTGCCGCCTTCCTCGATAAACACCTCCCCCGAGGTCACAAAGATCAATTCATAGGTCGCAACCGTTATTTCGGGGTGCTTCCAGCCCTCGCCTCCGATAAACTGCCCCATATTCACAAAGTCGAGCATAGCTCCGTTGTCCAGTACAATCATGTCGTTTTTTTTCACCTATTATCTGTTTTTTGCATTGCTTTTCGGCTGAATATCCGCTATAATTATAGCATAACTCTGTCAGAAAGGCAAGGAGAACCATGAAAAAAACAAATAATATTTCATTTGAGCACGTTACTCTTTTGGACGGATTTTGGAAGTCTCATTACGATACCAACCGTAAGGTCAGCATCGAAAGCGTACGCGCGCGGTTTGAGGAGACCGGCAGAATGGACGCATTGCGCTTCAACTGGTCCGAGGGAAAGCCCATTCCCCACCGCTTTTATGACTCCGACGTAGCAAAATGGATCGAGGCGGTCTCTTATCTGATCGTCAAGGAGCCCGACGGCTTTGATGCCGAGCAGGCTTTGATCGACGAGCTGGCAGAATCCATGCGCGCCCATCAGCTCCCCACGGGCTATATCAACTCGCATTATATCCAGATCAGCCCCGAGCAGATCTTCACCGATTTTGACGGGCACGAGCTCTACACCGCGGGGCATATGATCGAGGCGGCGATCGCCTATCACAAGGCAACCGGTAAACGCGTGCTGCTTGACGTGATGCTTCGCTGTGTGGATTGCATCGAGCGCGCCTTTATCACCGAGCGTACGGCGGCGTTTACCACCCCCGGACACGAGGAGATCGAGCTGGCACTGGTAAAGCTGTACGATCACACGGGTGAGCGCAAATATCTT
>JAFTXB010000027.1 GCA_017461825.1 Clostridia bacterium | reverse complement strand
ATGGATATAGAGCGTAAGGGAGTGTTTCTGCCCCTTGTATAAAATTTTATGTTCTGATCCATATTCTTTTTTGCCGTGTTTTTTAAAAAAAGGGGCTCCCCCACACCCCCTCTACCAAAAACTTTTAAATCAAAGGGATGTAGAGGGTAAGGTAGTGTTTCTGCCCCTTGTATAAAATTTTATGTTCTGATCCATATTCTTTTTTGCCGTGTTTCTTGAAAAGGGATAGGGGTACGGGGGAAGGGGAAAACTTCTTTGCAAAGAAGTTTTCCCCTTCCCCCGTATTCATAACCATTATTTCTTCATAATCGCAAGTCCGCACCAGCCGTTGTCGGTGAGCTGTTCGACAATTTTAAAGCCATGAGCTTCGAAGCAGGAGATCACGTCGTCGGCTCGTTCGGCAATGATGCCCGAGGCGAGCAGGACGGTGTCCTCATGCATAAAGGCTCCAACGTCGGGCGTCATGCGGATGATGATGTCGGCAACGATATTGGCGCAGATGAGATCGTAGGGCTTGGACTTGTCGGCACCTTTGAGAAGGTCGGAGACCTCGCAGGTGATGTTTGTAAGCCCACTGTCTTTGATGTTCTCGTTTGCCACGCGCACCGCCACGGGATCAATGTCATACGCCTTGCACTCCCCTGCCCCGAGCCGTGAGGCGCAGATGGCAAGGATACCGCTGCCCGTACCGACGTCGAGCATACGGCAACCGGGCTTGGTGTAGTTTTCGAGCATTTGGATCACGAGCCGTGTGGTTTCGTGCGTACCCGTTCCAAACGCCATACCGGGATCCATGCGAACGATCAGCTCGCCCTCTAAAGGCTCGTATTTCTCCCATGCGGGGACGATAACAAGCTTTTTTCCGATCTTGATCGGCTTATAGTATGCCTTCCATGAGTTTGCCCAGTCCTCTTCGTTCACGCCAACCGTTTCGATCTTGGCATCGGTGAGGTTGGTTTCGGCAAAGCGCTCGCGCAGAAAGGCGATGCACTCGGGTACGCTCCGCTCGGCAGGCAGATAGACCGACACCGACGCGACGGTCTTGTCGGCATTGAGGATGCTTTCGTCAATGAGGTCGCCGTAGCAGGTCTTGAGATCGATGTCGCTGTAGTCCTCGATCTGCAAATTGTTGGACACCATGCTCATGATGGCGGTGAGATCGTCCAGTTTGGGCAGCTGCACCGTAACGCGCACCTGCGTCCATTCGGTTGTACTGCCAAAGTCACCGCATACATAGTCCTTGTCTACCATGTCTGTCTCCCTTATTTTTCTTTATTTCCGAAGATCTTTTTGAAAAATTGCTTATGTTTTGCGTAATTGCTCTCGCCGCAGCTTTCGGCAAACGCTTTCATGGCTTCCTTTTGCTTGTCGGAAAGCCCCTTGGGAATCTCTACCGATGCGCGGAAAATGAGATCGCCGCGCCGTCCGTTTCCGTTGACGTACGGAATTCCCTTGCCGCGCAGGGTGAAGCGCGTACCGGGCTGTGTGCCCTCGGGGATGGTGTATTTGACGTTGCCCTCAAGGGTGGGAACATCGATCTCAGCCCCGAGCGTCGCCTCTGCGACCGTGAGAGGCACCTCGCAATAGATGTTGTAGCCGTCACGCTCAAAAATGCTGTGGCTGCGAACCGAAACCATGATGATAAGATCTCCCGCGGGTCCGCCGTTTCTGCCGTCGTTGCCCTGTCCGCGCAAAGCGATACGCTCACCGTTGTCAATTCCCGAGGGGATCGACACGGTCAGCCGCTTATTCTCACGCGTCTGTCCCGAACCGCGGCATTTGTTACAGGGATTTTTGATGATCTTACCCGTTCCCCTACAAGCGTCACACACGGCGGTGGATTGGAAGGACATGCCGCCCATTCTCTGCACACGTCTCACCTGACCCGATCCGTGGCAAACGCTGCAGGTCTCGGGGGCGGAACCGCCTTGAGCACCCGTTCCCTTACAGTCGGAGCAACGGCAAACACGGTTGTAGGAGATGTCCTTTTTGACACCGAACGCCGCCTCCTCAAAGGTAACCGTCACGTTGGCGCCGATATCGTCACCGGGGACGGGGCCGTTTCGTCTGCGCTGACCGCCTCCGAACGCACCGCCGAACATTCCGCCGAGAATGTCGCCAAGGTCGCCAAAATCTCCAAAGCCGCCAAAACCGCCGAAGCCGCCGTCACCGCCCCCCATAGAGGGATCGAACGCCGCGTGCCCGAATTGGTCGTACTTTGCGCGCTTATCGGCATCCGATAAAACCTCGTACGCCTCGTTTGCCTCCTTGAATTTTTCCTCGGCTACCTTGTCGCCGGGATTGGTGTCGGGATGGTACTGCTTTGCCAGCTTGTAATATGCCTTTTTGATGGTGGAGGCATCGGCGCCCTTGTCAACGCCCAGTACCTCGTAATAGTCTCTTTTATCTGCCATTTTTCTCCTCGCTTTGAAAGGTCATGGGGAAGAAAACTTTTTTGAAAAAAAGTTTTCTTCCCCATACCCCTTCTTTCAAAAAACGCAATCAAAAATATCTTTTGCCGTCCATGCCGAAAAGGCATGGACGGCTTTGTAATTGCTTATGTCAATTACTTATGATCAGTTATTGCCCGAGTGATCCTCGAAGTTGGCGTCGTAGTAGGTGCCGTCGTTGTTAGCCCCTGTGCCGCCCTGTGCGTTGGGATCAAAGCCTGCGCCCTGAGCGCCTGCCTGCTGCTGATACAGCTTTTCGGAGATCTTGTAGAACGCCTTCTCTACCGCCTCGGTGTCTGCCTTGATCGCCTCAACGTCGGTGCCCTTGAGGGTCTCCTTGAGCTTTTCAATTGCGCTCTTGACCTCGTCAACGTCGGCAGCGTCTGCCTTGTCACCAAGCTCGGTGAGCGTCTTTTCGCTCTGGAAGATCATCGATTCCGCGCGGTTTCTCACGTCAACGGCTTCTTTTGCCTTCTTATCTTCCTCAGCAAACTTCTCTGCTTCCTTTACAGCCTTGTCAATGTCCTCTTGGCTCATGTTGGTGGACGACGTGATGGTGATGTGCTGTTCCTTGCCGGTTCCCTTATCGGTTGCGGTAACGTTTACGATACCGTTTGCGTCGATGTCAAAGGTGACCTCGATCTGGGGCACGCCGCGGGGAGCGGGAGCGATACCGTCAAGAATGAAGCGTCCGAGGGTGGTGTTGTTTGCCGCCATCTCGCGCTCGCCTTGCAAAACGTGGATCTCAACCGAGGTCTGACCGTCTGCTGCGGTGGAATATACTTGGCTCTTCTTTACGGGGATGGTGGTGTTGCGGTCGATGATGCGGTTGAATACGCCGTCCAAGGTCTCGATACCGAGCGACAGAGGTGTGACGTCGAGCAGGAGCAGATCCTT
>JAFTXB010000026.1 GCA_017461825.1 Clostridia bacterium | reverse complement strand
CCATAAAATTTCTTGAAACGCAACACAAAAAGTGCCATTTGCACTGTTTTCAGTAACAAATAGCACTTTTTTGCAAGTTTATTGGTTTTTTTCCTCCTCGCGCACGCCCTCGGCTCCCGCAATTCTATCCTTACGGAGGCGAATGAAAAGCGACAGCAATGCCTTGCCGTGAAACGGAATCAACGGATAGAGATACGAGCGCCGCCCGTTGACCGTCTTATTGGTGACAAGCAGAATGAGAATCCCCACACAGCCCACGCCAAAGCCAATGACATTAAAGAGCTGGACAAGAATGATCAGCGCGATACGCAAAAGCTTGAAAGCATAGCCCAATTGATAGGACCGTTGCGAGAAATTTGCGATCGACACGAACGCCATATAAACGATGACCTCGGGGATCAGCCAGCCAATGTCTACGGCAAAGTCACCAAGGATCAGTCCTCCCACCACCGACAGCGAGTTAGAAAGCATATCGGGGGTGTTCATCGACGCCATGCGCAAACCGTCGATCATGAATTCTACCAAAATAAGCTGAACGAAAATTGGGATCTTTCCCGTGGACTCGGGCAAAATAAATTGCAGCCACGATGGCGTGATCTCGGGGTTTTTGGTGAGCAGAAACCAGATGGGAACGAGAAAAAGCGTTGCCCAAAAGACGATATGCCGAACGATGCGGATATAGGTGCCCGTCAGCGGCGGAAAATAATAGTCGTTGGTCTCCTGCATGAAATCGAAGATGGTGGACGGCAGGATCATGACCTCGGGTGAGTTGTCGCAAACGATCAACACACTCCCCTCAAGCAGCTGTGCCGCCGCAACGTCGGGGCGCTCGGTGTAGCGGATCTTTGGAAAGGGATTGTACCACCGTTGCCCGATGAGAAGCTCGGCAAGCGATTCGTGCCCCATGGTGAGCGCACCCGTATCGATGTCCGAAAGCTTTTTTTGAAGCTTTTTGACGTAATCCCCGTCTGCCTGCCCCTTGAGGTAGCACAGCACCACGTCGGTTTTGGAACGTCTCCCCACGGTGAGATACTGCATGGTGAGCGCGGTGTCGCGGATGCGCCGACGGATGAGCGCAGTGTTAAAGACCAGCGTTTCGACAAAGCCGTCGCGCGCGCCGAGCATGACGCGATCGTTTTGCGGTTCTCCCACCGAACGCGCGGGGTAGGTGCGCGAATCGATAACGATGGCGTATTCCCCAAAGGTCTCGCCCAAAAGGAGCGTGGTGCCCGAAAGCACCATTTGGATCATGAGGTCGGTGTTTTTGGTGACCTCTGCCTCGACGTGCGGCAGATGGTGGGTTGCAAAAAAGGTTGCCGCCGCCTCGCCGCCGCTCTCCGTGGGCTGTCCCAAGCCCTTTAGCGACAAAAAGTAGATCATCATTTTGTTCATGGACGCGCTGTCCACAAAGCCGTCGATATAATAGAGGGTGATCTCCTCGGTGCCGAGGCACATCACCTTTTTGATAAGGTCAAAGTTCTCATTCACGCGCAAGATCTCATCCATGCGCCGCACGTTCTCGCGGTAGCAATCGCTAAGGGGTTGCATTTTCTCACTCCCGTATCAAAGTATTACGGTTAGTTTGCGCGGGAACCGATTGAATTATTCACAAAAATACGATATAATGAAACTGTAAACTATGAATCAATTAGAGATACAAAAGTTGGATAGATGCAAGCCGGAATACATGATTAAAATATTTGACCTTAAAAAATCAAAAAACGACAAATCCCTTTCGAAATTTGTCGTTTTTTGTTCAGAGATCAACATGACAACTGAACAATTTTCAATAGGTATGTTGTGCATTTTGGCATTTTGATATATGCGGCAAAATCGTTTGATGTGAAGATCTCTTCTCTAACAAGCTCGCAATCATGTGATTCGTCAAGACAGTAGTATTCAAGCTTTATGCCGTTTGTATTTTCAACATTTTTGAATTCGACCTTAACCGTTTTGTCAGGTGCGCCATCATCGTCCTGATAATATGTCAACATCACATTTTGCTCAGCCCCTTTTGCGGCAACCGCCCATACGTCATCAGATTCTCTCTCAATTTTTACAGCCTGATCCAATTGATACAGTTGGTTGAACATATAGAAAGGATAGTACCCCTTTAAGCGTTCAAACACGAAATCAGTTGAAAAAAGACTGTTCATTCCGCAAGGACGGGCATCGTAAAACATCAGATTATCAAGCTTTTCGTACTGCGCCATACACATTGTTGCCGCAATAAAAGCCGCTCCCTTGAGACCTTTTTCTGCTTTTAACGAATAAATCCATTCTTCATCCTCCCATCCCTTAACATAATTCCACTCATTGAGAATACTTTCGGTGCTCTCAAAGCCGTAACTGTCAAGCAATTCGCGGGCAAGCCTTATTTTTTCCTGCACCTTCTCTACCGTTGCCGCGTAAACATGCCATGAGAAGAAATCGGGTACGATCCCGTTCTCATGAAGCTTGGAAAAGAACCCTTCAAGCCATTCTTTTTTCAGACGCGCGCAGGCAGGACCTCCTATTTTGAGATGCGGGAAACAGGATTTCAAGTGCTTATACGCAATGCAGTAAAGCTCATAAAATTCCGCGGCAGTTCCTCCCCAATTACGCTTATGATTCGAATCATCCGCATCAAGATCGGGCTCGTTCCATATTTCCCAATACTCGATATCCATGTGGAATCCATCTGCCCATCCCTCGGTATAGTGGCGAATGATATGCTCACATACAACTGCCCACTTTTGATAATCCACAGGAGGTAAAGTATTATACTTTTTGGACCAATGTTCAATTTTAGAGCCAAGTCGATAATACACCTTTGTGCCGGCGGCTTCAATGACTCTCATATATTCGTCTGTCAAAACAAAATCATATGCGGAAGGATCTGTTGCATCCTTTTTCCAATCGGTGAATATCATGTTTACGTCAACGATATGCTCTCCGCCGTAGGTTGAATAAAAAGACGCGTCATGGGTTCTTGCATACGGTATACCGGCAGCTTTATAATGGTCTATATTAGTAATTCTTTGATCTGCCTTAAATTTGTAAACCGGCCCGTTGTTTACGCTGTGCATAGGCTTTACCTTGCCCAAAGCCTTTGAAAAATCAATCTTTATTCTGTCCATTGCTTTGCTCCATTTTATATATAATTTTTTGGCGTTTTTGTATTCGATCACGCATCATAAAACTGTTTGTAACCATTGTATCACAATCACCTGTTGCTTGTCAAGTGTTAGATTGCCGAAACCATTTCGAAAGTGAAGCGGTTTTACAATACGTATTTCGATATAATTCTGAACCCGTATTTCCTCAATGGAGACAAAATGGCACATGGAATCAAGCCGCAGGAAATACACCTTTGGTGATTACATTCACTCTGACGCGTGATTCCATACCAAGCCTGCGGCTTAGATAAAAAACTCGGCAAGCCAATGCTTGCCATGTTTGCTCTCATCCGAAAGGGTATTTACGCGTTGCGTGAAGATTCGCTCGCAAGGTCAATGGTGCGTTGTTTCGGTATGGATTTGAACCCGTGTGTAATTTTACTTTTGAGCGCCTCTATTTTTCACAAGATTATTCTTCGACGTTGTAATCGACTTCACAAGCAAAAATCTAATTGTCGAACACTTGCGGTCAAGTTCTTTATATCTTTCCTCGTCAATACAATCACTTTTCCATAGCATTTCAAGCCACTTACTTGTTTCGTTGGTTTCTTTGAGTGAAATTTCAAGCTTTGCAATAAAATCGGCGCGACCATGAGCGTATTTGCTTTCTGCGATGTTAGCGCAAATGCTCGTTGCACTTCTGCCTATTTGATTGGAAATCACATTTTCGTGTCTTGTGCGTAATTCTTTGACTAATTGCAAAATCTCAACGGATAATTCCATGGAAAGATTACCGAGTTTATCTTCTTTCACAGTACTACCACCTTTCTTAAAACAATTATATCACTTTTTTAATTAAAAATCAACTATAGTTTCAGCGTGCAGACTAACGGTTATAATTCCGTTTGCGCGGAGCGCAACATCATTGGGCGCAGTTTGCTTGCAAACTGTGACCTCATCATTGCGCAGCACATCATTTGCACAAAGTGCAACATCGTTCATTTGTGTCCGCCAAGCGGCGGAATGATGTTGAGCCAAGGCTCAAATGATGTTGCGTGCGTTGCACGCAATTGATGTTGTGTCCTGCGGACACAAATGAAAAAATCCAAGTCTTTCAACTTGGATTTTTTGGCCTACCCGAAAGGATTCGAACCTTCGACCTTCAGAGTCGGAGTCTGACGCGCTATCCAGCTGTGCCACGGGTAGATATTTTTTTGCGGCAAACAAACACCCCTTTGGGGCTCTGTCTGTTTGCCGCGTTTTATTATATCACACTTTCCGCTCGATTGCAAGCATTTTTTGGCGAATTCTTCCCGCTTTTTCAAAAAAATTCTCCCGCCTTAATCGCCAATGCTTGGTCATGGGCTCGTTTTTGTGCTCACATGAGCGATCGCTCTGCCTCCTCGGGGCGCGGGAGCGTGACCGTAAAGGTACTCCCCTGCCCTTTTGTGCTTTGCACCGCGATGCTCCCGCCGCACAGGGTTGCGGCTCGGTGTGCCATGGTAAGCCCTATGCCGTATCCGCTCTTGTGATGCGAGCTGTCACCCTGATAAAATTTCTCAAAAATATGTGCCATGACCTCGGGGGACATGCCCTCGCCCGTGTCGCTGACCGTGACGGTGATGCTTTTTTCGTCTGCCGTGAGAGAAACGCGCACAGTTCCCTTTTGCGGTGTAAACTTGATGGCGTTTGTCAACAGATTTCTCCAGATGTGCGCCAAAAGCTCCTCGTTTCCAAAATATCTGACCTCGTCAAGCTCGGGCACCATCTCGATCTCCTTTTCTGACCACGCAGCCTCGCACAGAAGTATCGATTGCCGAAGCTGCTCGTCGAGAAAAAAGACGGTGCGGTCGGTGACGATCTGCTGGTTCTCCAACTTTGACAGCTCGAGCACGTTGATCGAAAGTTTGGCAAGTCTGTCGGACTCCTCCTCAATGATCTTTGCGTACTCGCGCCGCTGCGCTTCTGTCAGATCGCCGTGCTGCAATTCTCTGGCAAAGCCTCGGATCGAAACAATTGGGGTTTTAAACTCATGCGAAAAATTATTGATAAAATCGTTTCGAAACAGCTCGATGCCGTCAAGCTCACGGGTCATTTCGTTAAAACTTTGGATCAAGGTGCTCATCTCCGACTCGGGGTGGTTGTCGATCCCGATCTGCACCTTGAAATTCCCTCGCTTGACCTCTTTGGTTGCACGGATCATCGACTTGAGCGGGCGAAGATAATACCGCCCGAAGAAGCCCGACAAGCAAACACCGATCGCGGCACTCACGCAAAGCAGGGTTGCCGTAAGAAAGAGCGGATTCAAGGTAATCGCAAGCACAACGGGATGCGTACGAAACAGCAGAAGCACCAAAAAATAGACACCTGCCGTGAGAATTCCCGATACCAGCATGACACTGAATACAAACAGCGTCAGCCTCCAACGCAGGGTGTGCCGAAAACGGATCTCACGCCTGTTTTCACGTGTTTTCATTTGTGAACGACCGCCTTATACCCCAGTCCCCTGACCGTGGCGATCTCAAAATCGGGGCATGCGCGGAACCTTTCTCTTACGCGGCTGACGTGTACGTCAACGGTGCGCTCGTCGCTTTCGCTGTCCATATCCCAAATCTCGTCCATGAGCTGGCGGCGGGTGTAGATCTTATTGGGGTAGGACAGCAGCTTGAACAACAGCAAAAATTCCTTTTGCGGCAGCTCCTGCATTCCTTCCGCTGTCTTGACGGAAAGCGAATCGTAAAACAGTGTGGTCGATCCAACCGTCAGCTTACGCTCGCCCGCGATCTGCGAACGTCGGAGAAGCGCAGCAATACGCAAGATCATTTCCTCCTCGTCCACAGGCTTTACCATATAGTCATCCGCCCCTACAATAAAGCCGCGCTTTTTATCGTTTTGCGTCTCGCGCGCCGTCACCATGAGGATGGGAATATTACACCCTCCCGAACGCAGTGTGTTGGTAAACTCATAGCCGTCCATGCGGGGCATCATCACGTCAAGCACGATCAGGGCTACGTGCTTGCGATCCATGATCTCAAGAGCCTCCACGCCGTCACACGCCAGAATCGGCTCATAGCCGTAACGCGTCAAAACAGCCTCCATCAACCGACGAACATTTTTGTCGTCCTCCACAACCATGATCTGAAACATCTGTCATCATCCTTTCTCTTGAATGGAAAGATTTACAGATACATGATACAACAAAAATATGAACCGAATGTCAACAAACCGATTTTTTTTGCAAAAAGAGTAGAAATAGAGCTTATACTTTCATTTTTTCGTCGGCTGTCAGTTCGTTTTCACAATGTCCGTTTCGCATCAGATCAACAATGTTTTGCACCGTGGTCTCTGCAATATTGGAAAGCGCTTCCTCGGTTAAAAAGGCTTGATGCGAGGTGAGCAGCACGTTTGGCATGGAGATCAGCCTTGCCAGCGTATCGTCCTCCACGATATGCCCCGAACGGTCCTCAAAAAACAGCTCGGACTCCTCCTCGTAAACATCAAGGCACGCTGCGCCCACAAGCCGCGACTTGATGCCCGCAAGCAAAGCCTCCGCGTCGATCAGAGCACCGCGTGAGGTGTTGAGTATAAACACACCTTTTTTCATTTTGTCTATGGTTTCTTTGCAGATAAGGTGCTTTGTATCGGCTGTCAGAGGGCAGTGGAGTGAAATAATATCTGCCTGTCTGCATATGGTATCAATGTCGGTATATGTTACATCATCCAGATTTTGGAATATATCATATGCAATAACATTCAT
>JAFTXB010000025.1 GCA_017461825.1 Clostridia bacterium | reverse complement strand
CTCGGCGGTCGGACGGTGGGTTGCCATGTGTCGCACTTGGCCTCGGAAAACTGCCACAGCACCCAAATGTGCGAAAAACCGTCAAGTCCACGCACGGCGTTTGGGTCACGGTATTCGGGTTCGAAAACGATTTCGGCAGGCAAAGATACCATACCGCTCTGCCTCGGTATGCCGAATTTTTCCTTATGCGCCGTATGAATTTTTGCGATCATTTTTAAGCTTTGTTCCATAAACCGCTCCATGAGTATTTAATAAATTCATTATATATTATCAGTGGGTAATTTACAAGCAACAATCTCTTTGAATTATCTCGTCTGCGCCGGACGCCGATTCGGCAATAATTCTTGAGCCCAAGCAAAAGCCCTCAAAAAATGCTTGCTCGCACATGATACTCACATACTCATCGACACAGTCCGAGTATTTCTCAAGGTTCTCTTTGTTACTATCGCCCAAAATTTTTAGCATTGTTTCACGGTGCCGCTATTTTAAACGCTCCAGTTCGGCAATTTGCTTTACGCCGTCCCCAAACTTTGCTATAGGCTGTAAGTTTCCACGCCATATTTCTTTTATTATTTTCATTAAGTCCACTCCTTTGGTATCACTATGGTACCACTCGAGGCATATTTTGTCAAGCTTTTTGGAACTTTTCTGTGTTGTGCACAATATGTACCACCGTGGTATCTTGAATGTTGTATAAAAGTGATATAAAATAGTACCGAGGTGGTATTATGACCGATAAGATTCAAGTAAATTTAAGATTACCTGAGGCAGTTATTGCACAGCTTAAAGCCGAAGCTGAAAAGCAAAAAAGAAGTGTAAATAACTTACTTGAGGTAATAATCGACGATTATCTCAAAAAGTCTGAGTCCGGAAAATAGCATTGTTAAAGGTCTGCCTCTGACCAGAGGCAGGCCTTTTGCGTTACATATATTTATTGCTACCGTTAAATCGGGCGAACGCAGTTCGCCCCTACCGAACCTCCCGTAATGGCCCCCTTACCTAAAGGGTAACTCCCCATAAAATGAGGAGATGTCACGAAGTGACAGAGGGGACGGCCGCAGTAAGCGGCTGGCAAAACCGAAGGTTTTGCCTGGGGGATTCCGAGGATGACTCCCCATAAAATGAGGCGATATCACAAAGTGACAGAGGTGACCGCTACGGTAAGTGGTGGCACGGCAACGCCGTGACGGAGGGAGTCTTCCAATGGCTTTACTTTAATAAAAAAACAAAAAGTGCTAAAGCAAAAGAAAAACCCACCTGAAATCAGGTGGGCTGTATGTCGGCATTACCTATTTTCCCGGGCCGTCGCCAGCCAAGTATCTTCGGCGCAAATGAGCTTAACTTCCGTGTTCGGGATGGGAACGGGTGGACCCTCATCGCAATCAACACCGACTGCATTCGTTTTTCGAGTGCAGGAGATATATTACCACACTTCTTTTAAAAATGCAAGTCTTTTTTTCAAAAAAATCGAAAAAATTTTTAAAAAGCAATTTTAAGCCTGAAATTTCGCCCGATAGCCCCACCGAATGTTCTTAAACGGTGGGGTTGTGTTTAAGGTCAAACTACATCTTTTTACGGCATCCGTCTATCTGTATGTTTTGTCCTGAAATGTAGCCTGCTTTATCGCTTGCCAAAAAACAGATCAGGTCGGCATTTTCTCTGTCCGTGCCGGTTCTGCCCATAAACGAAAGATCGCTGGGCTTAGAAAAATCAATATCGGGATTGTCGGCCGGGCTTACACTTCCCGGGGAGACCGCATTCACCGTAACGCCCTTGTCCGCAACCTCCTTTGCGAGCGCTTTTGTAAGGGCAATGACCGCTCCCTTTGTTGCAGAATAATGCGACATCTTAGCATTGCCGTAAACACCTGCCACCGATGCAACATTGATGATCCTGCCGTAGCCGTTATCGGTCATTCGGTCTATTACCGCCTTTGTGCAGTAGACCGTACCCATTATATTTACATCAAGATACCTTTTCCAAAGCGCAATATCTGCTTCGCTGAAGGACGCACGGTCTCGCCAAAGAGCCGCATTATTTACCAGTATATCTATACCGCCAAACTGCTTGGTTGCGGCTTCCACCACATTTAAAACTGCTGTGTAGTCCGTAACATCGCAGATATATGCCAGCACATTTTCTGTGATTTTCTTAATTTCTTCCTCTGTTTTTCGCAAAGCCTCTGTATTCAGATCAACCAAGACCAGATTTGCGCCGCCTTTAGCAAGCTGCAAGGCAACAGCTCTGCCAATACCAACTGCGGCACCCGTAATGAATGCGGTTTTTCCTTTGAATTCCATATATATCCTCCTCGTTATTAAAGATTATCCCGAACCGCTTTCATAATGATTGTAGAATGTGGAAACGCTTAGCGTTTCCACAAAAGCAGATAAATCAGCTTTTAAACAATCAAATTTCTTGGAATTTGATTGTTTTTCTACATCATTGCAATGGTCGTTGTCAAATTTTCTTTGAAAATTTGTTGCCAAATCGAAGATTTGGCGTGGAAATAACACTTTCAGAGTTATTTCCACGTTCAACCACCATTATAGTGCTTAAAAGCGGTTGTGAACCGGTAGAAAGCGTATCGTGCTCATCAACACAAAGCGCCACACAGCAACCCGGCTTTGTGCCGAGCTTTCGGTGCAAGGAGCACTTTCCGCCTGACAAAAGCATCGTTATCCAATAAACCTCACCGCTTATTCGTAAACGGTAGGGCTTTGTTTAAAGACCGAACAGTCTTTTGGCATTATTAAATAAGATATTCTCTTTATCCTCTTGGGGAATCATCGCATATTCGATCCGTCCCCGTTGAGCACCTGCCGCATAAGTATCGGTCCCAAATAATATCCGATCCGAACCGATCTGCGACACTGCATACTCGATAAGCTTATTTCTCAAGCTGGCCATGCCCGAGGTGTCCGTATAAATGTTTCTGTGCTTGGCGTTTTTAACAGCATTGATATGAAGTGCTCCTCCCAGATGAGCAACAATAAAGGTCGCATGAGGAAAGGCATCGGCCAGGTCGACATAGTTTTCCTTGCCATAGTGCATTTGCACAATAGCGGAGCGATTTTCCGCAAAGGAGAAGATTTTCTCCCCATATTCTTCCAGCGTATATTGATGCAATCTCGGGTGCAGCTTGATGCCAACACATTTTTTGCTTTTCAGCATTCTGTCTGCTTGCTCAAAGGTGATGTCGTTTCGCGGGTCGATCACAACCCATTGGTAGAGATTCGGAATATCCTGCACCAGTCTGAACATATCCTCGTTTGCCTGCACAGTATCCGCCGTATCCACCAAAGCCTCCATAGGTGATGCGAAAACGGTGCTGATCTTTGCCGCCTTCTCCATCTGCGACAGTTCCTCCCAATAGGCGGTATAACAAGGACCTTCCTGCATTATGTCAGAAATTGGAATGGGCTTTAATTTTTCTAAAGGTGCGTAACGAATATGACAGTGTGTATCGATCGCATTTATTATCATAAAATCCTCCTTTTTATAAACACCTTATGTGAGGTGCGCTCGCATTAAAGCAAGGAAGAATCCCTGATGCTTTTCATCGTGCTTAAAAGCGGTTGCGAACCGGTAGAAAGCGCATCGTGCTCATAAACACAAAGCGACATACAGCAACCCAGCTTTGTGCCGAGCTTTCGGTGCAAGGAGCATTTTCCGCCCGATAAAAACAAAAACGGTGCGCCAAGCTGCTCCTTCAACAGATTCGTAATGCGCAGATTCTCGATCTGCTGTTCCATATTACCTGCGCTTGTCACGATTTTTATGACATCTGCGCCTCTGCGCTTTTGCTCAAGAGTG
>JAFTXB010000024.1 GCA_017461825.1 Clostridia bacterium | reverse complement strand
CTGTTTTCATGGACGGCAAATCTGGTAACGAGCCACAGACGAACAACGTTGGTTGCATGCCTATCAAGCGCAGGATACAAGACGCCCACCGTGTGTGCATTCCGATTTGTTACGATTGAAGTGTAAGCGGCTCAAAAAACGCCCCGACAGAGATGTTTGGCTCATTCAAATTTGCCGAAGATGAAGCTCTACTGTGAAGAGCCGGTCATGGATCGAAAGCAAATCTTCATAATTTCCGAATCAAAATGAAAAGAGACGGTCTCAAACGTACGATAAGTATGAATGAGATCGCTCTTTTTTATTGTGCGCTCGGCATGCGCAATTACTTGGCGGTGAAAGTCCGCTTCGCGACACATTTTCCAACTTACAATTCTCGGCGACAAAATTGATAGGGCAAGATCGATTTTTACTCTTTTCGGCGACAAAATTGATAGGCTAAAGTCATTTTTGCCCTTTTGGGAGGCTAAAATTGAGAAAAAATGCCACTTTTATCTCCTTTTTGGGTATAAAACCGGAAGAAAACGCTGTGAGAGCCGCCAAAAATGGAAAAAAAGTCGCCCAAAAGCAGGAGGGCTATCAATTTTGTCGCCGAATGCCCCAAAAGATATAAAGCTCTATCAAAAAAGTCGCCGAGAACCGGAGATGTAGATTGCCCATACACGATCATACGGTAAAGAATACATCTGAAGTGTGACAAAAATTATACACGGCATATATTGCTTTATAAAAAACGGCAAATCAACGGTTTCAATACAGGAAATGAATCCGATTCTGTCAATCTGATGATCTTAGATGTGCAAAAATTGTAAAATCGAAAGTTTTTTCTGTTCTTTAATTGTGAAAATGCAAATTTTTGTCATAGTTAAATATCACTTTCGCCAAATCAATTTCATTACTCATCAACTCAAACCTATATTATATCGTGTCTATTTAACCCAAGTAGACGTTTTGCGCTATTAAAGCCTCGCGTAATTTGCGGTAAGGAACTTCTTTTGCTTTTGCATCTGTTTTGCATACGATCGCAGCAGCTATTCCAGCCGCCTGTCCCATTGCTATGCTTGGCGGCATCACGCGGACCGCACCGTAAATTCAGTCGATAAAATATATCAGTGCGCATTATATACCTGTATCTCGGTGGAGAATGAAAAGAAAACAGAATAATATTCAAAAAACGTGGGAAACTGTTTATAAGCATATGAAAAAGAGGTTTTTGTTATGAACATGGAAAAAGAAACCTACAAAAAATTTGCCGAAGCGCACGCACCGCATTCACCGCTTTTAAAAAATTGTTTAAATGCCTTTTGGATCGGGGGCTTGATCTGTATGATCGGGCAAGGTTTGCGTGATATTTATCAGCATTTTTGTGGAATGGAGGAAGAGCTCGCAGGTACGCTGACCTCGGTCACACTGATCTTTATTGCCGTGGTATTGACCGCGTTGGGATTGTTTGACCGTATTGCAAAGGTGGCGGGGGCAGGAACGCTGGTGCCCATTACGGGCTTTGCCAACGCGGTAGTCTCGCCCGCAATCGACAGCCATGCCGAGGGCTTGATCCTTGGCGTCGGTGCCAAAATTTTTACAGTTGCCGGACCGGTCCTGTTGTACGGAACACTTGCGGGAGCGGTTTACGGTGTCGTTTACCGGATCGTGTTGCTGTTTTGAGCAACGGTTCATGGGGAACAGAAAATAACCGGTAAAAATAGAGTGTGTCAGGGCGTCGGGCAGGTGCAGTTGCCACTTTTGGTTCCGTCGGCGTGTCAAAGGGGTTGAGACGATCAACCAATCTCGCCGCAGAATGGGTGCGCAATCGCAACCCTTCGTCCGCGGGGGGAGGGTACATATTTTTGATAGATATAGGTTGAACCACTGCTCCCATGATGGATATGGTTCAATCTTTTTTATTTGAAGCTGCGAAAATGAATGGCTCTACCTGTTTTATTGGTATGAAACAGACAGAACCTTGTGCCATTTTTTCCATTTACAAAAGATTGAATCTGTGATATAATAGAATTCAACAAATCCTTTGGAGGTCAATATGAAAAGGAGTTTATGGAATATTGTAGCGGCATCGATGATAACTTTGATTGCCTACATTGCATTGTACAGTATCTGGGGCGCAATTTTAAACGAATTAGAGAATCCCGCGTTAAAATCGTTTTTGATTGCTTTGATGACTACCGTTGCGTTCGGGTTCTTTTTGCTTTATATGGCAAAAATAAGAAAATCTGTCGGGGAAAATGAAGTCGTTGCAGACTACAAGGAAAGTTCGTACAAGTCTGTTGCTCATGATTTTCAATTGATTATCAAGCGTGAATCCAAGCTGTTGATCTGTATTGTTGCCATTGTTTTGATATGCTTTGTACTGAATACATTGGACAGCTTGGTTTTTGAAAAGAAAGTAATTTCACTCCCCACGTTCTTTTTTGCGCCGATGTGTTTGTTTAGCACTGTTTTCAGCATCTCCGCTTTTGGTTATGCGTTAAGCGCAGTGCTTGACTGTGTTACATATATCGTTTTTCTTTTGATTCACCGAAAAAAGAAGTACGATTACTGGATGAAGAGTCAGGGGGGAGATTGACATGGAGCTTAAAAACAAACTAAAAGAGCTGCGCACGTCTCGCGCTATGACGCAAGAAGCCGTTGCAGAGCAATTGGGTGTTTCTTCGCAAACTGTTTCCAAGTGGGAGCGCGGACTGCTGTTCCCCGATATAGCCCTTTTACCCAAAATTGCTTTGCTGTTCAAATGCTCAATCGATTCCTTGTTTGATATGGACTTGGTTTGGAGCATTGAGCATAGAAAAGAATTCAGTGCAAAAATTCATGCACTCCATGTAAAAAAGGACTGGGAGGGCGTTTATCAAGCATGGATACGCGAAATTGAATTGAACCCAGATCATTACGGCAATTATGCGGATGTTATGCTTCATGTTTATCGAAAAAAGCTGTATGACCAAGGCCGTGTTGAAAAAATGATCTCTCTTGCAGACCACGCCGAGAAGTGTTGTACGGACGATGATAAACGGAATGAGATCTATCGCATCATGCTTCAGCTTTGTTCTGAATCGCAAGACCCTGCCATCCGTGAAAAAGGGAGGTATTATTACAAGAAGCTACCGTCGTTGCGCCATAGCCGCGAAGTATACGCGAAGTTCGTAATGGAGGGTGAGGAGTACAGGGCGCAAATTTTAATGAATCTTATTTATGAGATTGACGGAGCCGAATGTTGCATACGTCAGCTTTTATTGCCCGATATGTCGCTTGAAGAAAAGCTCTTTTATTATCAAAAAGCGGCGGCGTTGTACGAAACTGTTTTAGACGGAAAATACGCAGGCTTTTACGATCCGCCATTGCTGTATGATTATTTTGAGATCGCAAAAATACACGCCCGGCTCGGTCAGACCGAAATTGCGGCGGATTATGTCAAGCGAATTCTTGAAGCATTGGAAAAACATATCTCTGATTCTGAAAAGCAGAACAAGTCAAAATTGTTGTATGCAACAAGTATGCCAAACGCAACTCCAACCGAGCAACTATGCAAAAAATTATTGCAAAGTATGATAAGTAGTACTGAGCTTGAATCGTTTAATGCTGAAATATCTGATTTGCTCGATAGGTTTAACAAATATTATTCACACAGTTAAAGGGAAATATATCTTCAAAAAGCTGTCCGTCGGTGTAGGGGATAAGTTTGTAGTTAATATTTGTAGTTTGTTTAGAAAAAACTTCTTGACAAAAGGATCATTTCATAGTATAATATGGGGGTACGCATGATTGCGGGTATGTGCGAAAAAATTTCGCCATACACCGCTCGTAACCCTCGCGGGTATGGCGAAATTGGCATACGCGTAAGATTTAGGATCTTATGTCGCAAGACGTGCAGGTTCGACCCCTGTTACCCGCACCAACAGAAAAGCACCCCACACACGGGGTGCTTTTCTGTTGGTGCGGACAATTGGATTGAGAAGCCGTACCGAGGTTTTTGGTTCCGCCTGCGGAATGCGGACGATTAGTCCGCAAAAAAACGTCACAATGCCCGCAGATTGAGAAAGGAATATGAACAAACAAACGACGGGCGTTTGTGCAGCGTTTCGACCCCTGTTTAGATTAGTCCTTTTCATCATCGGTTGGCGGTATGCTTCTCGTTTTGTATTTTTCGATAAGGAGATCATACTTTATTTGATATTTCAAGGCTTTGGCTTCATCTTGCAAATTTTTGGGCGTTCTTTTTCCGATAATACTAAAAAAGTCGTCACCGCGAAAAACACATTCAAGTCCGTTTTTGACGTTTGGCATATTTGATTTTAGCCACGCAAACTGTTGGAACGTAAAAAAATTATCGGGAACGTTCAATTCCGTTAGCTTATGACATTTTGCAAAAAGCTCGAGATAATACGCACTGCTTTCGTCTTTGATGATGTCAAGACTCAGCTTTTGAAGGTTAGGCATATCCAAAATAAAACTCAAATCGGTAATATGCATTTTTGAAACAAATGAGCCACACCCGTTGCATCCAAACAGTCTTAAATCTTCAATGGAACTACCGCGAAAAGCCGAAAAGTCCGCCACCTTGTAATAATCCATCATTTGGAAAAATTTTAGCTTCGAGTTTTTTTGAACGTCCCATAGCTTTTCTTGCTTGGTGTTCCAATAAAACTGTACGGATTCGAGCTCCGAGCAGGTTTCCAAAGGCGTTAAATCGAATGGACGATTGTGTTTCGCAATTACATCGAGAGAGGTTACAAACGAATGGATTTGATCGATCAGATACTCAAATTCCTCTTGTGTTTCAAATTTGATGCGCATTGAGCAGGGGTGTGCGGAATCGATATATTTTTCAAATTCTTTCAGGGAATAGTGATGGCCTTCCTCAAGGAGCTCATCTTCAACCTTATCCGAAAAGCACACAAACATATGGAATTGATTGTCGGACAAATCGTATGTTTTTCCGTCAGAAATATAAATAAGCGGTTTCATGTCGATCTCCTTTGCGGTTTTGCTGTAATATTATTATATCACAACAAGGCTTTTTTCGCAATATTTTTTTCATGATCAGGACGAGGGATTGTGTGTTTTTATTGACATTTTCCACGCGCTATGATACAATAAGGACAGAGAATGATTTTTGGATTGGAGGTGTTGGCGATCAACAGGCGGATGATGCGTTTGTTTTGCGTTGCGCTTGTGTCGGCTTTGCTTTTGCTGTGCCTTGTTGCCTGCAAATCGGGTGAGGACGGCGGTGCAACCGACATGGGGGATGAAATGACGTTGGAATTAAATCCTGAGGGCGGGGAGCCGTTTTCCCTGCGGGTGGGCTCCTACAACATCGCCATCGCGCAACGGGTGGGCTTTGACGTTGCCCCTCTTGCCGAGGACGTCCTCTCCAAAAGCCTTGACGTGGTTGGCTTTCAGGAGGTTGACCAAGGGGCGGAGCGCTCTGCGGGAATCGACACCATGAAGCGCCTCTCTGAGGAAACGGGGTATGCTTACTATCAATTTTTCAAAGCGATCTCGGTGGGGAAAGGTTCCTATGGGCTGGGGATCCTCAGCCGTTATCCGATCGTCAAAAGCGAATGGATACCGCTGGAGTCGGGCGGCGGAGAACAGCGAATCCTGGCGCACGCGACAATTGATGTGGACGGCACATGGATCGATTTTTTCGTCACGCATCTGACGTTTGGCGCAAACGATATTCGCAACGCGCAATTTCAGACAGTTGCCGATATTGTATCGCGCTATGAAAATTTCGTGCTTGTGGGCGATTTTAACACGCGGAGCTTTGACGATTATCCGCAATTTGACGGCGCGGGCATGGTCAACAACCGTGAATTCAGCCTTCCCACCTTCTCCAAATATGATCTAACGCTCGACAATATCATCTACTCGGCAAGCAGCTGGAGCTTTTCAAAGCCAGAAACGCTTGACAACGGCCACTCCGACCATTATATGCTCTACGCCACGGGAACCTATATCCCGAGAGCCGCGCGCGGCGGAAGCGCGGCAAAGTAACAACCGATTGGAGTAAAGTAACAGCCTATGGGCGCAAAGTAACAGCCGAAACGCTTGCAATTTTTGCGTATTTGTGGTATCCTTTAAAAAAACGATGCGGTGCGGCCGCAAAAAGGAGCAGGGTATGGAATTTGGAGAACGGTTAAAGCAATACCGAAAAGAGAAGGGGATCTCACAGCAAGCGCTTGCCGACGCGATCTTTGTCAGCCGAAGCGCGGTGGCAAAATGGGAGAACGGCTTAGGGCTCCCCAGCGAGGATTCCCATCGGGCGTTGCTTGAATACTTTGGAATCTCGGCTGCCGAGCTTCCCATGCATGAAGACGAGCAGGCGACGGTCGTCAAAAATCGACGTATCCGTGAGTATGGTTGGATCATTGCCTGCCTGTCAGTGGTGCTGATCATGGCTCTTACGGGTGGGCTGCTGTACTCGATCAATCACGGCTTTGGCTTTACCTCCGAGATGGCGGCGGGCGAGCTTTGGCGCGACGAGGACGTGATCCACACGCCCGAATACGATTTTTATTGGTATTCCTTGGCGCCCGAGGGCGATCCCATCCGCTTTATCGACGGCTTTTGCGCCGTGCAAAAAACGCCGATCGGCTATCAAAGGATCGAGCTTGAACCGTATAAACGCGAAGTTATAAGTGATGACGGTAAATGGAGCGGTATACTGTATTCCTTTCAGGGCGCGGACGGCTGGCATCACATTTTTCGCTCGAACTATCACATCGTGTCCTATGACGAACCCATGCGGGTCGTTGCGTTTGAAACGGTGCGTGTCAAGGAGGACGTCTACCCTGTGGAGCATTACAGCTATTTTGTGACCGATTTTGAATTGACCGATTTTTGGGGCGGAGATCGGCATTTTACTGTGAGAAAATAAGTTTTTTAAAGTTTTGAAAGGTGTCGGAAAACTTTTTCCAAAAGTTTTCTGACAAAAAATACTCCCTGTAGCGAAAGGCGTCGTTTGATGCGATGCTTTTCGCCCTCTTTTTTTGCAAGAAAATAAAAAAATCACCAAAATCCCATTTACAAAAAATGCTGACTGTGGTATAATAAATGTGTATACTTTTTTTAACAGAATGGAGTCTGTGTTATGAAGACCAATGTATGTGATCTGATTCGTGATCTGGTGGACTATGCCGCCCGAAAAGGGCTGATCGACGACCTCGACCGTGTGTTTTGCCGCAACCGTTTGATGGAAGAGATGCAGGTGTATGACTATACCCCCTCGTCCCCCGATGCAAAGGAGTATCCCTTGGAGGAGATCTTGGGAGCTTTGTGCGACTACGCGATCGAAAACGGGATCATTCCCGACCGCGGCGTTACGGGCAGAGACCTGTTTGACACCAAGCTGATGGGCATTCTCACCCCTCGCCCCTCCGAGGTCGTGCGTGAGTTCAACCGCCTCTACGCCATCTCGCCCGAGGCGGCAACCGACTATTTTTATCGACTCAGCTGTGATTCGGATTACATTCGTACATATCGCGTCAAAAAAGATCTTAAATGGGTGTATTCGGGCAAATACGGCGACATTGATATTACGATCAACCTATCCAAGCCCGAAAAGGATCCCAAGGCGATCGCCGCCGCAAAGACGCAAAAGCAGACGGGCTACCCCAAGTGCGCCATCTGCCGCGAAAACGAGGGCTACTCGGGCAGCATGACACAGGCAGCGCGCCAGTCGCACCGCATCATTCCCATGACGATGGCGGGGCAGGATTGGTACCTGCAATATTCGCCCTACGTCTACTATAACGAACATTGCATCGCGCTGTCCGCATCGCACACGCCCATGAAGATCGATCGCGCGGCGTTTGTAAAGATCCTTGATTTCGTGACACTGTTCCCGCATTACATCCTCGGCTCCAATGCCGATCTTCCCATCGTTGGCGGCTCGATCCTCACGCACGACCATATGCAGGGCGGGCGATATACCTTTGCAATGGCTAAGGCGGAGATCGAAACGGAATTGCACTTTGACGGCTTTGACAACGTTTCGGCGGGCATCGTAAAATGGCCGATGTCGGTCATTCGTTTGCGTTCTGCCGACAAAAATTCTTTGGTGGAGCTTGCCGACAAGATCCTGATCGCTTGGAGAGGCTATTCCGATCCCGACGCGTTCATTTTTGCCGAGACCGACGGTGAGCCTCACAACACCATCACTCCCATCGCGCGCCGCCGCGGTGAGGATTATGAATTGGATCTGGTGCTCCGCAACAACATTACCACCGAGGAGCATCCGATGGGCGTTTACCATCCGCACGCGGACAAGCATAACATCAAAAAGGAGAACATCGGACTGATCGAGGTCATGGGCTTGGCGGTGCTGCCGTCCCGCCTGAAGTCGGAAATGGCAACGCTTGCCGACGCGCTTGTTGCGGGGAAGGATCTGGAGCAGGACGAGGTGACCGCAAAGCACGCCGCGTGGGTGGCAGCATTTGCGGATCAGTACAAGTTTACTGCCGAGAACGTGGAGGAGATCCTTCATTTTGAGATCGGCAAGACCTTTGAAGGCGTTCTCGAGGACGCAGGTGTTTACAAGTGTACCCCCGAGGGCAGAGCGGCGTTTATGCGCTTTGTTGAAACCGTTTGAGGAGAAACATGAAAAAAGGACTTACAATTGCATTACTGGTCGTTTGCGCTTTGATTTTAGTCGTTCTGACAGCTATCTTGATCGAGGGCGGCGTGTTCGTCATCGAGGGGCTCAACGGGAAGGACGGAATTGACGGAAGCGACGGCAAAAACGGACTGGACGGCAGCAATGGGCTTGACGGTGCCGACGGAAAAAGTGCCTACGAATTGGCTCTTGAGGACGGGTTTGAGGGCTCTTTGCACGAATGGCTCCTATCGCTTGCCGTGCGAGGCGCCGACGGCGAGGACGGAAAGACCGGTAAAGAAGGGGTCGGTGTCAAAAGTGTGCGCGTGAATGAGGATGGCGATCTGCTGGTGACACTCACCGACGGAAGAGTGCTCAACGCGGGCTTTGTTGGCAACGACGGTTCGGGCGTGACCTCAACCGAGCCCGATGCCGACGGCTATTACGAGGTATACGAAACCGTGATCATGGAAGGTGCATCGTCGCTCAACCTTCGCCTTACCCCCGATACGGTAAACGGCGTTATCCTGACGTCGGTATCAAAGGGAACCGAGCTTTTGCGCGTGGGCGATCAAAAGACCGACGAGGGCTTCAGCCGCTTGGTCTACAACGGACAGATCTGTTATGCAAGGTCGAAATATTTTGAAGTGAAATATGAATATAAGGGGGAGATCCCCGAGATCCATCTGCCCGACAGCATCGTTTTGACCGAGGGTGTGGAGGCATGGTTCATCACCGATCAGATCCTGCCGGACATTTCCGACGATCTCAAGATCACGTACTCCTATTCGGGAGAGGGGGCACGTGTATACGATGGCTGTGAGGCGTTTTCGATCACTCCCGCATGGAAGAATGCCTCGTCAGCTACGCCGCACGCACCCGAGACGGCTACGCTTTCGGTCAAGGTGCAAAAACGCGTGGACGGAGAGCTGCGTACCATTCATGAACGGAGCGTGAGCGTGACCGTGGTTGACGCGCAAACCGATCTTTCGCTGACAGGTATCGTCATCGGCGACAGCCGCATTTCCGACGGCACGTTGGTCTCGGCGCTGAAAAACGATCTTTCCAATCTGACACTTTTGGGCACGCGGAGCTTTCACGATATTCCGCACGAGGGACGCGGCGCATGGAGCACGGCACACTATCTCGAGCGTGAAAGCCTGACGATTGCGGGGAGTGTTGTTCCCAATGCCTTCTATAATCCTGCGACAGGGGGCTTTGATTTTACTTATTATATGAATCAAAACTATTCCGCCGCCGCATTGGATTTCGTGGTCATCAATCTCGGTGCCAACGACAATTTCTCAAAGGCATCGGTTGGAAATATCGAAAAAATGGTGCAGTCGATCCAAGGCTATGCCGCGGCAAAGGGAAAGTCGGTGAAGATCTTTGTTATGACCGAGTATCTCTCTCCCGCCGACGGATATTATCTGGAGCAATCCTCAAACACCGATGTAGACGCTAAGCGCGATAAGCAATTCAAGTATTTTACCTATCTTGACGCGGCGTTTTCGGGGCGAGAGGACGAGGGCGTGTATCTGCTCCCCAACTATCTTGCCATCGACTCATGGACCGACCGCCTGCGCAAAACGGTAACCACTTCAAGCGGTGAGGAACAGCGAATTTTTGACGTTGTACATCTGGGCAGAAACGGATATCTCAAGGAAGCCGCAATGATCGAGGCATATCTGTACCGTATTTTTGGTGTGCAGTAACCCAATAGAAAGGATATGAAAAACACATGAAAAAAAATCTAAAAGGTTGTGTAGAGCTCATTGAGGCAGGTGAGTCCCGCGTCCTTGTTGATATGAATCAGATCGATATGATCGAGCGCACCGGTTTGGTGCCCGATCTCGCACACAAAAAAAGTGCGCACGCAACCGCAAAATGGCATTTTGAAGCGCTGTCCCGCGCTGTATTTGCCACCGGAGGAAGCGATCTTACAGCTGTTCGGTATTTGACCTTTTCGGTATTTGCGATCGCGGGCATTGGAGGATCTTTTTCGCTGATGTTTGACAGCAGTGCCGCGGGAGAGGGAAGAAACGGCTATGAAATGACACTTCCCATTACGCGTGACGGCTGGAATTCCTATCGCTTGGAGCTGCCCTTTATGCGTGCGGTTGGCGAGCCGACAGGATGGGATAAGATCGAGAGTATCTGCTTTGATTGTGTGGCGGGCGGACAGGCAAATCACGCCAATACCAAGCTTTACATCGATAATCTGTTTGTGTGGGAGGATATGGCACCGCCGCTTTACGCCTCTATGCCCGAGCTCAAGGGCGCCGCGGTATTTTCACGCACGGGAAACTTTTCAATTGTAGACCGCAAGCGTATTTCCAATACCCCCGATGGCTCGATCGCAAAGCCCTTTGAGCGCAACGGCATTTTGTGGCTCCCTATGGCAACCGTTGCGGCAGGCATCGCGCATTCCGCAGTGGTGGATACCGTTGCCGAAACGCTGTCCTTTACCTATCGGAGAAAAAAGTATTTCTTTGTGGCAAATGAGCGGAAAATGACCGTCAACGGCGTATCCGAGCCGCTGACCTTTGCGCCGATCTCGGTGGGGGGATGTCTGTTCTTCCCATGTGATTTTGTACGGAATTTTTTCCGCTGGAGACAGACCTTTACCGACCCCATGGGGCTTATCGTTCTCTCCAACCGCAAAAGTATTTTTGAAAGCCGCCGCGACGAGGGCGTGATCTGGCAGTTGATTGCCGATACCACCTTCCTGCGCCCCGACGGTGAGCGTGTGCTTGCCGATCTGCACCGCAATTTTCCCAATCCCGCGCGTGGCAGATTGCTTGCAAGCTTTGACGAATTGATGCAGTTGCGCAAAAATGCAAAGGTGGACGCACAGCTTGGAGATTATGTCGAGCGTCTCAAATCGGTTTACGGCTTGAGATCCGAGAGATTTGCAAAGCCCTCCGTGGCGGCAGATGCCGATGTTGCTATGATGACAGAGGCGAGCGAGGCGATCTTGGCGTTTGCAATGCTCTACCGAGTAACCGGGGACAAGCAATATGCCGAGCGTGTAGCTGTTGAATGTGAGGCAATTGCCGCTATTGAAAATTGGGGCAATGCATCGGAAATTGCGCAGATATCCTTTGGTGTGACGGTTGGCTACGATTGGTGCCGCCATATCTGGAGCGAGGGCAGAAAGGCACTGATCGAGCGCGGACTGCTTCGTGCCGCTATGCGCCCCTGCCTTGCCGCATATGACGGAAAGGGCAGAATGTGGCGGCTGGGCGGAGCCGAAGCGGCAGAGATCAATTGCGCTATGCTGGCGCTGTCTTTGGCAATGGCGGATGTTTATCCGCAAACCTCCTATAAATTGCTTGACCGTGTTTTGCGGAATATCGAGCCATGCTTTGAGTCGCTGGCACCGGACGGCGGACATCCCGAAAGTGTGAGTGCTTGGGAGAAGAGCTGCCGCGCGTTGGTTTTAACGGTTGCCATGCTTCGCCGTGCATGCGGTAGCGATTACGGTTTTGGGTCTGCTCCCGGTTTTGCCGCAACAGCGTATTTCCCGATCCATGCCGAAACGTCAAACGGTTCTTGGAATTATCACGATGCAACAGCACACGCGGTAGATACCTCTCTTTTGTTCCGCATGTCTCAGGAAATGGGCGATCCTGTCCCTGCTTGGATGCGCCGTCAGCAGATTTTATCGGGCAAAAAACAGGTACACCCCTTTGATATTTTGTTCTATACTCCCGTTGACGATTCAATGGCTCCGTATCTCCCGCTTGATGCTGTTTACCGCAAAGCAGGACTTGCCATGATGCGCTCGGGATGGAGTGCCGAGGCGAATTTTGTGGGACTTCACGGCGGACGCAACCACGAGCGTCGAGGGGATCTTGACGCGGGTAGCGTAGTGCTTGAAATGGGTGGAGTACGCTTCTTTGAAGAAACGGGTGGGGAAGAGAACTTACCCATGCTCCTGCGCCGCCGTGCCGCAGGACAAAACACCTTTGCGGTTGAGCCTGCCGCCGAGCCCGCGCCCGATCAGAATCCCGATGCGATCGCGCGTCTTGTCGAAATGCGTTCTGCTCCCGAGCGTGCTTATGCCGTTGTGGATATGGCGAGCACAAGCGACCTGATTTTGCGCGGCAAGCGCGGAGCAATGCTGACCGACGGTCGTAGCGTTGCGGTGATTCAGGACGAAGTGACGCTGGAGCGTGAGGCAGAGGTGGTTTGGCATTTCTGGACGAAGGCAGAGGTCAAGCTCAACGCGTCGGGCCGTGTGGCAACCCTTAAAAAAGACGGCAAAACGCTTGCCTGCCGAATCAGCGGCATTGGCTCGCCCGTTCGCTTTGAAGCAAAGTCGATCGAAGACAGTGGCATGACCTGCCTTGAAGTACGCGCCAACGGCAAAGAAAAGCTGCGCGTTGCGTTTGTTTGCCGTTTGCTTGCCGAGGGAGAGAGTGCCGCAAGCCGTGTATACGAGGTGGTTCCCATGAGCCGCTGGAGCGAGCTGTGATCTGATTTTTCATAATTTTAAAATAAAAAACATAAAAAAACAAAGCTGAGGCATACTATTGCCGAGGCTTTGTTTTTTTGATCTGCAAGCCCGAAAGGAGATGATAACTGTGACAGAGACTATGCAAAAGAAAACGACGGCAGAGGTTTTGACCGCCGTTTATAAAAACGTCAAAATGACAAGCGATTCGATCCTCGATCTGATGCCAAAGGTCAAGGACGAAAAGCTGAAAAGCGATATGACGGTACAGCTGAGCGTGCTGGAGGCGTTTGCGTCGCGCACCGCAAAGCTTTTGGCATTGGAAGGAGTAAAGCCCGAGAAAGAGGGCTTTATGGCAAAAATGACAGCAAAATGGGGGACTGTGATGAACACCATGCGTGATTCCGGCACTCCGCACCTTGCCGAAATGATGGTTGAGGGAGCAACGATGGGGGTTAACGATATGATGCGTGTGCTCCGCGAGGCGGAAAACACCACCGTTTCCGAGGACGCTCTGCGCCTGACGCGTGACGTTTGCGCGTTTGAAGAAAAAATGGTACAGGATATGAGAGAATATCTGAAGTAATAAAAGGGGAAAATAAAATGGCACAAATTACGTCAAAGGAGCTTTCCGCACTTTCGGATCTGCTCTCGATGGAACAAGGCATGATCGTCAAATGCAAGACCTATGCCGCAGAAACAAACGATAGCATCCTCAAGGATCGCTATGAAATGATGGCACAGAGACACCAACGTCATTTTGACGAGCTGTATGCCAATTTGAAGTGAGGGGATGAACATGATGATGGATCAGAACACACGCATGACCGACAAGGAAAAAATGGCAGATCTCTTGTCCTGCGAAAAGTTTTTGGCAGGGAATTACAACACCTATTGCATGGAGGCGGCAACTACGTCGGTGAGAAGCTGCCTTTGCACCATACTCACCGATGTTCACAGCATGCAAGAGGGCGTTTTTGAGGAAATGAATTCGCGCGGCTGGTATCCGCTTGAAACGGCGGAGGAAACAAAGGTGCAAGCCGAAAAGCAGAAGTTTGCACAAACCGTAAGCGCCTGAAAAGTATTGATGGGGGGAGAACGCTTGTCATGATTGAGACGGCGTTTTTCCTCCTGTTGTTCAAAAAAACAACTTTTTCAAGAAAACTCCACCCGCGGTCATCGCTGAGAAGGATCGCAAGCGATCCGTGAACGAAGTGACCTTGTGAAGCCCGGAATCTTGCGGTGCACCATATTCGCGCCAATTCGCGTTCTTCTTTTTTAAAAATAAAACGCAAAAAACTTGACAAGTTTCGTTTGTTGTGCTATACTTATACGGTAGGGGACCGCAGTTCCCAAAAAATACATAAAGGAGATTACAGACATGGCAAAGAATAAGTTTACCGGTGTTTACGAGGATCTGCCCAAAATCGTAAAGGTTCTTCTTCAGATCTTCCTCGGCGCAATCGTTGGCGGTATCTACAGAATCCTGCGTTTTGTTGAGACCAACAACATCGTTACCCTGGTCGTAGGCATTTTGGCTTTGATTCCGCCCATCAGCGTTGTTTTCTGGGTTCTTGACCTCGTTACCGAGATCACCAAGAATAAGATCACTGTTCTGGCTGACTAATTTCAAAAAAAACGAGCTCCCACCCAAATTCGGGCGGGAGCATTGTTTTTTTGAGGTTACGGAGCGGTCGTTGTACCGCCTGTGGTGGGGGCATTGCCGCCCAAGGAAGCGAGGAGCTGATAAAAGTCCTCGGAGCTGAAATAGGTTTCGGGGAGCACGCCGTTCCACTTTTGGATGTAGTAGTAGAGAAGCAACTTTTCCATATCCTCGTCGGTAAGGTTTTTGGGATCCTTTGCAAAAATGTCACGCACCTGCCCGATAATGGCTGCATCCTTTTGACCTGCGTACTCGGCGGCATCGGCTTGGATCTTAACAACGTCAAGGTCGGCGTTGGCGGCGATTACGGCTACCTTTGCGGCGGCTTCAGCCTCGATCTGTGCGCGCTTTGCGGCTGCCGCTGCCTCCATGTTTTTCTGATCCTGCTCGATCTGCGCCTGCTTGCTCTTTTGTTCGGCTACCTGCTTTGCCTCAACCGCATCGGTAAAAGCATCGGAGAAGTCGAGGTTTTCCATCGAAGCATCGACCACTACAATGTTATAGGCGGCAAGCTTGTCGGTGAGTACCCCACGGATGTCCTCGGAAAGCTGTGAGCGGTTGCTGAGCAGTTGCTCGGCGGTGTACTTTGCCATCTCGCTCTTGACAGCCTCCTGCACACGGGGGAGAATGACCGTTTCATAGTACGAAACGCCGATGTCCTTGTAGATGGTCTGCGCATTCGTTTTGCTGATCTGATAGTTGAGTGTGTAGGTCACTGCGACCTCCTGAATGTCGGATGAGAAGCAGGAAAGGTCGATGGATGCCTTTTGATTTCGGTTATCCATATTGACGACACTCTTCCACGGAGCGGCGAAGTGCACGCCTGCCTCGTAGGTCTCGTTCTCGACCTTACCAAAGACCGTAACGATGCCGGTATGTCCAGTGGGGACGGTGCGGATACAGCTTACCGTGATCAGCACAACGGCGATCAGCCCCAGAACGGTGGCGGGGAGGATACGCGTAAGAAAACGCTTTGCTTTTGCCTTGAGCAAAAAGAGGGGGATGGCGATGGCGAGCAGAATCAGCCCGACGACAAATAATGCAATCATGTTTTTTCTCCTTTCATGCCGACTTCGGTCGGTCTTTATGATTGTGATTATATAATACCACAATTTCAACACGCTGTCAAGTGATTGCGTGAAACTTTTTCGAGATTTACAATCTGTTAACAAATGAAATAAAAAGCGAAAACAATTTTTGCCAAGCCGCAAATGGAGTGCGGAAAGCCTTGACTTTTTTGTCGGAATATGATATGATATAGAAGATAATGATTTGCTTTAAGGAGGTTTCCGAATGAAGCGGAGACTGCGATATATCATTGCTTCGGGTGTGGCGGTGTTGCTTTTGCTGGTAACGCTCGGTACGGCTGTGCTTGCCGCTACCGAAAGCAAAAACGATCCATTGCATTTTGGTATTCTCGGGATGGGAAGTAACGAGACAATGGCGGCGTCGGTTCTGTTTGAACGGCTGTTTGGCGAGGCACCTACCGCAAATGAAGCGGCGTATCTCGATCGGCTTTCGGGTATTACTTTTACATATAATGACGCGATTCCCGACAGTGTTGTTTCAACTTCATATAACGGTGAGGCGGGAACACTGGAGCTTTCCATGCCGCCCTACAGCTTTGTCGCGGCAAACGGTGCGACCGTATCATGGATCCCCGCAAAGGCAACGCTTGACGGGCAGACCGTTGCTTTTTCTCTTGATGATGCAGGAAAATACAGCGCGGTACTGAGCGGGCTGTTCCATAGCGACGATTTTGACGTGAAGATCTCGCTTGCGGCTGAGATCGAGGTGCCTGCCGAGTCGGTCGACGCACTTTTGACGGGCTCTTATGAGGCGGCAGAGGATTCTTTGGCGATCATTCGCGCATATGAAGCGGAATACGCCGTTTGGTATGCCGCAAATGAAAAGTTTTTGGCATATCAAGCCTACCTTGATGCGGTAAAGGCTTACCAACAGTATACGGTCGATCTCAAACAATATAATGAAGTTGATCTGCCCGCGTACGAGGATTATCTGGAAATTCTTGCGGTGCAAAAATTGTACGATGATTGGGAGCACTACAAGGATTATGACGAATATCTCAAAACGGGCGTTGTAAAAAGACAGGAGTATCTTGCCTATCTCGCCAAAGTGGAAAAGGTGACCGCAAAACTTGCAGTCCTTGAAAATCTGTATGCTACCGACAGCAACGGCTGGATGTTTTACGCTTCTCTCATGGGAGGAACGGTTGACATGGTTTTGCAGGAGCAGGATAAGCTTGAATTTGCGGGGGTTGCAAAGGAAGATATTTTGTCCGCGGGGGCGAGTACGGCAAAGCTGAAAGAGCTTTTGAGCGCTTACGATGCACTCCGCAATGCAGAATATGCATCCGAGCATGTCCGATTGACAACGCTTTACGGCTTTTACACCGAGCATTTTTCCGAACTGAAGGAGCATCTGTGTAATCTGTACGGTAAGCTGCACACCTTTTATAATATCGGAACGGTGCGGTCTGCGATCATTTTAAAGGGAAAACTCGAGCGCTATCGGCAGTTTACGGGGATCCTTTACGTTACACGCACCTGCATTGATGACAGTATGACACGCGACGGCGGTTGGTTTTTGCAGGACGGCAAGAGCTGTCCTTTGCATGAGATCGTAGACGCGGAAAACATTTTACCAGACACCAACACGGCAGGTCCCGCAGGGGTGAGTATGCCTGCCGAGGAGGTTCCCGCGGTGGAGGAGATCACACCGATCGACAAGCCCTCACAGCCCCAACCGCAAACGCGCCCGAATCCCGCATATATGGCGGAGCCCGTAAAGCCTACACCGGTGGCGGATCCCGATGCCGATCCCGCAAAAGTTCCGCCCTACGCCGAAAGTGTCGGAACTGCGCCCGTGGCACCCGAAATGGATGCGACACGAAAAGCGCTTGCCGAAGATCTCCGAGCGGGAACTCTGAAAAAACGGGAGCCTTTGGGAACCGCAAAACGCTTGGTACTGACAACCGAAATGAACTGTCCCATCTCGATCAACAATGAGATGACAGTCACCTTTTACGCCGCCGACGGCAAGACCGTGCTCGACCGCCAAAAGCTGGAATACGGCAGCCGCATCATCTATCGCGGTGCCGATCCCGCAAGAGAGCCCGACGCGCAGTATGTGTACACCTTTTCTGCATGGGTGCTCTCCGACGGAACGGCTCCCGAAATGGTGCTTACCAAAAATCTTTCGCTTTACGCCTATTATCATACGTCGGTACGTTATTATACCGTGACGTGGGTGCTGGACGGTGAGATCAAGACCGACAGCTTGGCTTACGGTGATATGCCGAAATGTCCGTTTGTGACCGAGCGTGAGGATGACGATTCCTATACCTATGAATTTTCGGGCTGGGATCGTGAAATCACCCCTGTGACGGGGGACGTTACCTATACGGGAACAATAAACAGGCATGAGCGGCTGTATACCGTGACATGGCAGATGGGGGAGACGGCGGTCAGTGAAAAATTGCCTTACGGAGCTCTGCCAACTGCTCCCACAGTCAACGAGCGTGCACCCGATTCGTATCTTTACGAATTTCTTTCATGGGGGCCCGCGATCTCCTCTGTGCGCGGCGATATGACCTATATTGCCGAGTACCGAAGGACACCTCTTGCCGTATCCGACGACGGAGGAGTGCAGGAGGTCAGCCATACGGAGGCTGCCGTTGTGATCCGTGCCGTGTCGGATGCCATCGATATCAGAGAAGCGGCGCTTTACGCAAAAGCGATCGGCAAGCGCTTGCAGATCGCTTGGCAGGGCTTTTCGGTTATGATCGAGCCGCAAAATCTTTCGATCCTGACCGATTCCTTCTGCCGCAAGATCTGTGCGACCTTGCGCGGGGACACATCGTCGGGCAATGTCTACGACGTGATGCTTTGCAACAGTGCAGGGCACGAGGTGGAGCTGGCACTTCCAATGACGGTTGCATCGATTGGGGATAGCGGTCTTTACCTTCCGTCCGCCGATGCGTGGGTGCGTCAGGAGGGGGCGGTGGCGTGCGTGGGTGCCTTTAGCATCCGCGTTTGCGAGAGCTATGCCGTGTCGGTCGATCCCACCGAAAACTGCTATATTTCCGAGCTGCCCACGCAGATCGAGGCGGGTAGTGTGGTGGATCTGAAGATCGGTTGTACCTTTGGCTACCACGTGTCTGCCGCGCGCGTGACACGTGCTGACGGAAGCGAGGTGGAGGTGCGTGATCTCTGCTTTGTGATGCCCGCAGAGGCTGTCAAGGTCGAGCTGACGGTTACAAAGATCGTCTATCATATTACCTTTGTATCGGACGGCAAGGTGCTCTCGGTGGCGGATTACTATCTCGGCGAGGATATTAAATACCCCGAACCCCCACTAAAGGAATCGGATGAAATCTATCACTATACCTTTTCGCGCTGGTCAAATGACCTCACGGTTGCCATGGGAGACGATCACGCCCCTGTGTTTGAGGCGATCTTTACCGCAACCGAGCGCAACGGTGCCGATCCGTTTATTTCGACAGAAAACAACGAATGGATCATTACGGTGGCACTCCCCATCTTTTTGGGCTTGCTTTTGGCGGGCGGTGGAATGTTTGTCTTTTTGAGACGACGCAGAAAAAAGAAGACTGCCAAGCCCGACGAAGCTGTGTCCGCGGATAACACCGACAAGCCTACCGAGCCCGAGCAGGCTTGTGAGGCAGATGATTTGCCCAATCAATAAAATAATAAAAGAGCCTATGCGATCAAGCGTAGGCTCATATAGATAATACGGATTATTTGTGCTTCTGTCCATATCTTAATGGCTTGTTTTCTGACAAAGAACAAATATTTGGAATCAGTATGAAAACAGATCCCATATGCCGCCCGAAGGGAGGCTTGAAAAGCGCATTTCCTTTTTGCTTTTTGGGTGCGGAAAGGTTAACCGATGGGAGAACAGACCAATGGGGGCGTGCGAGGGAGCGCCGTATTTTCGGTCGCCGAGCAGAGGGGTGCCGCGTGAAGCAAACTGCACACGGATCTGATGCGTTCTGCCGGTGAGAAGGCTGACGCGGACGAGAGTGAGCTGTCCCATTTCGGGGTGCACAATGCTTTTTTGTACCTCGTAATCGAGGATCGCCTCCTTGACACCCTTGCGCGCGCGTTCAACTGTGTAGGTCTTGTTTTTGATGCGGTCATGAAAAAGCAGATCGCACAGCCGTCCCGAGTTCTGCTCGGGTGCGCCGTGAACAATGGCGAGATATTCCTTTTTCATGCTTCTCGTTTGTACATTTGCCGAGAGTTTTGCGGCGGCATCCGGTGTGCGCGCATAGACCATCACACCGCCCACTCCGCGATCCAAGCGGTGGATGACACCTACGTAGCGGTTGGCGTTTCGCTCTGCCATACGGTCGGCAAAGCCGCTTTGATCGGGCGTTTGCTCGGAAAGCAGCTCCGGAGGCTTGACGGCAACCGTGAGCTCGTTGTCTTCGTATAAAATTTCCATTTGGTTATCCTTTTTTATAAAACGGAGGTTTTTGTGTATGTTTGTTTCATCCAAAGCCTATGAGGCATCTCTTCTGCGCGCGTTTGGCGGTGAAGAGATAGCGGTTTATGCCTATGGGGAGTTGGATTCGACCAACACCGAGGCAAAACGCCTTGCCGTAAGCGGATATACATCCGCCGCAGTGATTGCAGCTGAGAGTCAGACCGCGGGGCGCGGACGCATGGGTCGCGCTTTTTATTCGCCCGATGCCACGGGGGCTTATTTTAGCTTCCTTTATACACCCCATCAGCCGCTTGACACCGCGGTTTCGGTGACGAGCGCCGCGGCTGTTGCCGTTATGGAGGCAATATATGAGCTGACGGGACTTTCCTGTGAGATCAAATGGGTCAACGACCTTTATCTGTGCGGCAGAAAGGTGTGTGGGATCCTATGTGAATCGCTCTTTGTCAATGAACGCCCGCAGATCATTGTGGGGATTGGGATCAATCTTTCCACAAAAGATTTTCCAAATGAGATTATTCATAAGGCGGGGGCGCTTGGGGTTGAGGTTGACCGCGCCTTGCTGATTGCCGCTGTTTGGAGGCGGCTCAAGCCAACCCTTGAAAGTCCATGTGATCGCGCGTGGCTTGATGCCTACCGTGCGCACTCCTGTGTGATCGGTAAGCCGATCGAGTGGGTAGAGGGCGACAAGCGGGTTGCGGGTGTTGCCGTGGGGATCGACTGTGACGGGGGATTGACCGTTCGCCTGTCGGACGGCACGGAGCAAACCTTGCGTACGGGGGAAATATCGCTTTTTGTTGATGGGATCAATTTGTGATTGGCGGCAGTTTTTGCACCTGCTTGCGATATTGTGTGGGGGATACACCGATTTTGCGTCGGAAAAGCCCCGAAAAATAAAATTCGTCCTCAAAAGAGAGATATGCGGCAATGTCACGCACCGACATACCTGTTTCTCGCAAGAGCTGGCAAGCAAGATCGAGCTTGCGGTTTAAAAAATAACGGTAGGGCGGCATCCCCGTCTCGGCGCGGAACAAGCGTTCTGCCTGGGAGGGGGATTTTTTGCATGCCGCTGCAAGCTGTTCGAGCGAAATCGGATCGGTTTTGTGTTGCTCAATGTAGGCGAGCATCAGCTGCGCGGAAGTCTGCTTGGTTTGTTCTTTCTTTACGGTTGAGAGTGACATTCTGAAAAAAATCTGTGTAATGATGGAAAGGCATTTTTCACCGCAATCGGGCAGATCGGGGTGCTCGGCATAATACTGGAGCTTCATGAGCAGATCGGAGGTGTCAAGTCCCCGAAAATGATATACGTTGCCAATTCCAAACATCTCTGCTAAATGCTGCAGATAACTGCCCGAGAGATTGACCCATATCTTTTCCCATGGGTCGCGGCGGTCGCTGTGATAAATGTGATCAACGCCCGGCAGGAGCATGTAGGTATCCCCCGACGCAGGTGAGAACTCGTTTTTGCCGTAGCGGACGTGTCCCGTGCCCGATTTGATATATTCAATACAGCAAATGTTGGAATGTGGGCGGTTAATTGAATAGTTGCGGTTTGGGTAGGTGGTTCCGCACATGTGAAATTGCAGATCGACAACGCATTGCAGAGTATCGTCTACCGCTTTCATCTGAAAAAGACGTTCTTTTTTTTGCTTGTTGTTCATTGTTCATTAAAATAATATAAAAAGCCCATGTCGTAGGTCTTGTATTCCTCGGGGGTGAGCCACTTGTCGTCCGAAGCGGCAAAATCGCCCGTTTCGCTATCGTAATTTGAAACCGAGTAGCAGTAGCGTCCGGTTTCGGAATAATATGTGATCGAGGCGCGGATCTGCGGGGTAAGAACACCGTCTGTCCAAACATATTTTGTTGTGCTGTCGATGGTGGTGTGCGAGGCGGGGACATCGAGATATGCCTTTTCCGAGGTGTATGTATGGGTAAAGGCAAACAACGCTTTCAGCTCGCTGTCGGCTTTGATGTTGCACAGCCCCGAAAGCGAATCGGACTGCGTGTAAGTAGATGTTTCCGCATTGTAGAGCCAGCAGAGATAGGAGGTGCAGTCGCCTGACGTGCCGTCGGCGATCATAAAATCGGAGTGACCGTCAAAATTGAGGTCGAGCACAAAAAAACCGTAATTTCCGCCAAGCTTTCCAACGTTGCGCGGAATTTTGATTTTGGTGGTAAAAAGCAGCTCCTCGTCCCGTTTTACAGAGATCTGCTTGGGGCGTGAGCCCGAGCCGCGAACGGTAAATGTCAGTCCGCTCTCGTCATCAACGGCATAAAGCCCATCGTATCGCTCCCCCGAGCAGGCGGCAAGCGAGAGCAGCACCGACATGGCGAGAAGCAGTAAGATCCATCGTTTTTTCATAGAAACATATCCTTTCGAAAAGCGCGGAAGAGACCAAATGCCATCTTCCGCGTTTTTTTGCAGCTCCGTCTGTAAGCCGGGTTCTGTCTTGAACGGTCATCAATCTGCGCGCCTTGTCGCCAAAGCGCTTCGGGGGGATGCCCCCGTGCCACCTCGGAGCATATGTCGGACCGACGCCCCATGGGGTGTTGCTTCGGATAGGGTTTACAGCGGACCCATGTTACCATGGGAACTGGTGAGCTCTTACCTCGCCTTTCCATCCTTACCGCATACGCGGCGGTTTATTTCTGTTGCACTTTCCCGACGGTTACCCGTGGCTGACGTTATCAGCTATCCTGTCCTGTGAAGCCCGGACTTTCCTCACGGTAATACCTTTCGGCACCATACCGCGCGACCGTCCGGCGAAGCTGCATGGATATTATACCGCAAAAACGGTCGTTTGTCAAGAGGGATCGTTGGGACGGAAAACAAATATATTATTTGTCCTCTTCCTGGCCGTCCTTGTTTTGCTGATATTTCATTTGCAAAGCAATATCCGCGGTTGCAAAGGGGAGCGGCTCGTTTTCTGCTGTAAACAGCCGTCTGATCTGCGGGATCTTGAGCAGGATCGCCGCAACGATGACGGTCAGCACGGT
>JAFTXB010000023.1 GCA_017461825.1 Clostridia bacterium | reverse complement strand
CTACCACGAGGTTTGCCGTAAAGGGATCCAGCCCGCGCTCAACGCACTCGACCGAGGCATAAAAGCTTTTGAGGTCGATGCAGATATAAATTCGTTCTTTCATACAGTATCTCCATAAAAAATAGGTGCGTATCCGAAAGGACAGAGAAGGGGAATTCTCTGCTTGTTTCTGATACGCACCCTGTTTTCCCATTTTCACGGATGGGAGGATGGTTCACTTTTTATGATTAGAATGTGTTTTAAGGTTGGAAACGTCTATGACGTACGTGCTTTTTGGTTCAAATATGATCTCTCTCCCGGCTATCCAGTATCGGCACCGCGACGTATCCTGCCGCGACAGCGGGCTTTTCGATGACGGCGAGCATGGTCTTGCATTTGGAGCATAGCATGGTCTTTCCGTCAAAATCGGGCTCTGCTATGCGGACGGTGATATCCTTTTTCTTGCGCGGATCGCGGGCATACAGCAGGCTGTGGTGACAGCTTGGGCATCGCGCGATAGGGATGCGCGTGTTTTTTTCGGTGTGCATACAATACCTCATTCATTTGGTGTATCGTCAAATAAATACTTCAACATCCTCTCTGTGTCGTTTACAAACTGTTGGGTCAGGCGAAAATGCTCGGTGTTGCGGTAGGAGACGGGCTCGATGGCGGTCTCGGTGAGCTGGTAGACCTCGGCGTCGGGGTACGACATGAGAATGGGGGAGTGGGTGGAAATGATGAACTGCGAGCCCTTTTGCACCAAGTCTCGGATCAGCACCATCAGCCGCATGAGTCTCGCGGGGGAAAGTGCCGCCTCGGGCTCGTCGAGAATATAGAGGCCGTTCCCGCCGAAGCGGTTCTCCACCAAAGCGAGAAAGCTTTCGCCGTGTGATTGCTTGTGCAGCGAGATGCCGCCGTAGGAATTGATGATGGGCGGACCGAGGGCGGGCTGGCGATCCAATTCGTCGATGTAGCTTGCAACGTTGTAAAAGCTCTCGGCTCTGAGGAAAAAACCGTCGCGCTGGCGCTTGAGCGACCGTGTGACCAAAAGGTGCTCTGACAGCTGTGAGTGGCTGTCCTCGGTGGAAAAGCGGAAGCTTTTGGAGCCTCCCTCGGGATTGAAGCCCATGGCGAGCGCGATCGCCTCAATGAGCGTGGATTTGCCAATGCCATTTTCTCCCACGAAAAAGGTGACGGGGCTGTGAAATTCCAAGCCGCCCGCTTTTGCGAGATTTTTGACGACCGGCAGCTCCCACGGGTAGCCCTTTTCAATGGGGAGGGGGTCGAGCCTGATCTGCTTGATGAAAAGATCCTTCATAAACGCCTCCTATTTGAGCTCCTTGATGACCTTGCGCGCCAAGCCCTGCACGCGGATCTCTTGCGGATAGAGAAATCGTTTTGCCTCGGTGTAGCTCTTGTTTTCGGCTTGCAGATAGGGGCGTTTTTCACCGATGCGGTAACGCTTTAGGGTGGTTCCGTCCTCGGTGAGCACCGCCGCGATCTGTCCGTCAAAGACTTCATCGGTGCGCTCGATGAGCACGAGGTCGCCGTCGTCGATCCCAACGTCCACCATTGAGTCGCCCGTGGCGCGGAGCAGATAGCAATCTCCCGTGATCCATTCCTCGGGAACGGCAACGTATCCGCGGATCTCCTGTCTGTAATCGTCGGGGGTGCCGCAGGGGATCGAGCCGAAAATGGGGATGCGGAGCGCCTTTGAATGCATCGTCTCCTGCCCTTTTACGCGCAGGGTGTCGCGCCCCTTGTATTCGACTACGCCTCGGTCGCGCAGGACGGTGAGGTAGCGGTAGCCCACCGAGTTGCTCATCTCCATATGGGCAAGGATCTCCGAAAATTTCGGCGACCGTCCGTTGTTTTCCTCAATATATCTGTGAATAAACTCCGCCATGCGGGCAAGCTTTTCCTCGTTCATGGTCTTCATGATCGGCTCTCCTTTTATAAAAGAAGTTTCGGTTCTGTTATGATTATAACACAAATCCCCCTCCTTGTCAAGAGGGGGATCGAATTTTTTTGTCAGAAACTTCTTGGAAGAAGTTTCCGACACCTTCAAGAACTTACTTGAAAAATCAGAGGATCTTGCAAAAAACTTTGGGTGTGGTTGTATTGATCCCATACTGCACCACGGTGGACGAAAAGCTTCCGTCCTCGTGCTTTTGGGGGTGCGAAAAATAATACCGTCCGTCGCCCAAGGCGCAAACACCGGTCTGCCCGTAGGGGAACTCGATGCCATAGATGCCGTTGTGATCCTTTTTGCCAAGTGTTGCAAGCGTTAAGACCTCTCCCTTGTCACCGTTTCTGCCGGCGAGGGGTAGGGGAAGAGGAGGAATTTTGCCGTCGATCATAAAGAGCGGTTGGTTGGAGAACTGCTCCTTTTTGCCTCGGTAGACCGCGACGATCCAATTTTCGGTGTAGGCATCGTATTCGAGGTTCTGGATGCCGAAATTGGTGTTTCCCGTATAGAGGAAATAGCGCGTCTCATAGCAATCGGGGCCGCTGTGGTGGGGATGGAGCTGGTTGAGGGACTTGCCGTAGGTGTCGAATATCGATGTGTCATATTGCAAAATGACCTGATAGTCGTTGTCCTGCCGCAGGGTGTCGCTGTAGATACCATAGGCGACCATCAGCTTTTTGGGGGGAATCCTTTGCCGCGCCAAATACGGGACCCAAGCCCATGCCGTCAATGCCGCTGCAACCGTAACGGTGATCTGCTCCGCTTACTTCATCGCGCTCGCTGTAATCGTGTACTACATCGCAGAGATAGACTGCCTGCATCACGCCGTCGGTTTCGGCATCCATATCGGGGCGGTCGATGGCGGCACAGTCGAATCGGACGGCGTAAAAGGCATCCTCGTCGGCAAGGGCTTTTCCTGTTTTGCCCATAATGCCGCGCCCGATGATATCGTGCTTATATTCCAGAGAGCCGTAGACGCAATTGCGGTTTTCATCATAGGTGATGCACCCCAAGTGCCCCGTCAGATTTTTGACGCTCCCGACCAATTTGCCGTCAAGATCGGTTTTGATGAGCATGGTGGTAAAGGAGTAATATACGTATCCACGCGCGGTGTCTAAGGCAATGCCCTGTACGTGCCCGCCGCTTTGGTATCCGCTGAACATTTGTTTGGGTAAAGAATTCACGGCTTTAACCTCCTGCTTCTTCCCAAGGGAGCTTTTTGTCGCAGATGATCATGTCCACATCCTCGCGCCTGCAAAGCAGAAAATCGCCCCGCACACCGATCTTGGAGGAATCGCATAGCAGGATCTTCTTTTTCGCGCGGGACAGCATTACACGGCGCAGGTGAGTTTCTTCCTCACATACGTCGCTGACCTCACCGTCCTCGGTGATCCCTTGCGAGGAAAAGAAGAGAATATCCACCGAAACCGATCGCACGAAATTCTCGGCGGCGGGCCCTACAAAGGCGTGACTGCGCGGGCTGTACATGCCGCCCGTACAGTAGACCTCGGCGCCCGAGCGGTCAACCTCCTCAAAAACATGGAGATTGTTTGTAAAGATGCGCAGGTTTTCAAGATTTTCGACATATTTTAGGATCCTGCGCGTGGTGG
>JAFTXB010000297.1 GCA_017461825.1 Clostridia bacterium | reverse complement strand
TATCCTTCTGTCTGATCTCAAGGAAAAGCTTGTTGATCTGAAGGGTGATAATATGCAATATATTTTTTCCTTAAACGGCGGTAAATCACCTCTAACCGAATCTCAATACGATAAGCTTATGCGAGAATATAAAGAAAAAACCGGCTTTTCAGCAACAGCTCAGCGTCTGAGAAAAAGCTTTGCCACCGCTGCCGCTGCATCCGGTATTGATAAAAAGGTGCTGCAATCTGTAATGGGCCACACTGATATCAGCACAACCCTCGCAATATACGCATCGGTTCATCAGGTTGCATTTGACAACGCCAGAGATAAACTGGAAGCGATAAGTCCTGCCAAGGCAAAAAAAATCTGACCGCTTTTTGACCGCACAATTTTGTTACAAACGAGCACATATAGGTATATTAAGGCACACTGAAAAAATTCAAAAAACCCTTGAAAACACTGGTTTTATCAGCATTTTCAAGGGTTTTTCTTTTGGCGCAGAGGGAGGGATTCGAACCCTTTTTTATCGTCGATGTTTGTTGATGTTATTGAAGGTCTGACAGCTTTTTGACAACATTTCGGTTAATAACCGCTATACTGCAACAGCTTTTCCCTCTCGGATTTTGTGAGGCGAAGTGACTGGATATAAGACCTAACCTTTTCCTCGCCCTTTGCGTTTTTATAACCAAGGTATCCCATGATCATGTGTTTTTCGGCAGCCGTGAGACTAAGGCTATTTATGTAATTCTCGATTTTTGCCTTTTTGGAGCCGGGAAGAGTTTTTCCGCTATCATCCGTATCCCCTTCAATTGAACGCGCCGTAGCGATAATGATAGCAAGCTTCTCGATGCTGATAGCCTCGGCGAACAGTACCGTTTTAGACTCGAGGTCCTTGCCAAGGAAGTTTTGAAGAGCCAGATTGTAGTAGATTCGGTAAATAAACCTTATGGCTGCAGCCTTGACGTCATCCGATGCAGACTTGTATTGTGAAAGCGAAATAAGATCTTCAACCGCCTCGGAGGATATTGAGTATATTTTCTCAAACGCTTCCCTCTCGGTCTTATCAAGCTCATGCTCCTCGCCCTCGTATGTTATCGTTTCCCCGATAGCGTTCGGGAGAACCGAGTAACCCTTCAAGACAAGATCCTTAAGAGCGGTGCGCGTACTTGAGTTTTCGTAGACTCCAACGGATTCATCGAGCATAAGCTCTGCGATCGTTGCAGTCAACCGTTCATCATCCTTCTCGATTGCTTGCTTGAGATCGGAGGCATAAGCCTGTTTATAAAACCAACTCTCTACATTATATCCGGTCGATGGGGACACTCTGTTTAACATGCCGGTAGTCACGTTGTAAACATTACGCACAGGCACTCCTGCAAGCTGGCCTGCAGCATAAAGAACCTTTCGCATTGTGGCGAAAGCCTCCTGCCGTGTAACATTCTTGCCTGAAATCGCATCCGTTACAAGTGAACAAGAAGCCGCGACCGTTCCTATTACGTCGTTTATCGTACCCAGAAGGAAATTGTCAACCTCAAAGCCGTTAGTAAAGAATGACCAAACATCTCTGATAATCGGAATACCACCAAGCATATTGCCGACGGTATCAAGCATAAACGAACCGATATTCTCATCCTCATCTCTTCGGAAGAGCCACGAAAAGCCGTATGCAATCAGCGCGTTGAAGATGGCAACCGAAACCAGTGCAACCGTCGAGCGTACGCATTGTAATATCGCGCGTTTCTTCTTCGACTCGAGGTGCTCTATGTCAGCACCACTTCCATGCTCTTTTGCATCCTTCAGTTGATGTCTCAATGATGAAAGCGCACCGTAGGCATCAACAAAACGAGCGCTGCCCTTCATCGCATCGGCAGAAAACATCGTGAATCCCTTCAAGAGCTCGTCACCCGAGCGCATTGCTGCCGATCGTTCAGTAGCAAGTGAATTCTGCTGTGTCTCAAGAATTACTCTTGTCAGAAGCTTGCCTGCCTCAATCTTGTTTTCTTCGGTGCCTATCTTTGCAACGCCGTTTTTTTCGACCTGTGCCTGGCAGGCACGGAATAGCCGTTTAATAACAAAACGGTCAACCTTACCGATCAACACCATAGAAATGTCTCGCACCTTCTGCAGAGCAGAACGGCCAAATCTTTGTACCACGTTTTTCGGAGTTTCTACAACCTGAGCCATCGCCGCTGAATTATCATTGTTACGTAGCCATGCAAGCTTACAATAATCGTCAACATCCGTTCCTCCGCCGCCGAATCCTTTGATAATGCAGTCCACACCAAGGATGTTGCTTGCCGCCAGCAGAGACGAAAGCTGAGTCACCCACACCTTCGGGTTCGCTCCAAGCTGGAAGGTGGCATAGGTAGAGCGAACATATCTTACAATATCGTTGTAGATCTTTTCCGAGCTTCTCTTCTTTGAGGTCCCCTCCACATCAGTCTTCATTTCCTTGAAATAACTAAACATTTCTTGCATGAACTTAGTTGATTTTCCAAGCGTATCACGTAGGGTTTGCGGTGTGTTAAAGATGCTTTTTTTCGAGTCGCTATTGACATACGGCTCATTTTTGGGTATACTATTTTTAGGGATACCGTTTGTTAGAGCGTTACCTATGGGGCGCTCCAGGCCGTTAATTCGGTCGGCGGTATCTCTTATTTTATTGGTAATATCGTATATGTGAAGTTTGCCATTGTTTTTGGCGCGCCCTATATTTAGATAAACCGGAAAAACATCTCCATCATAGCATACATTGATTTTGTAATAATAAAAAGCATCGAATTTATCGTGCACAACTTTTAGATCCTGCGCATAAAGCTCCGCTTTTTTTGCAAGCTCTTTTATATGCGCTATCTGAGTTGCCTTTTTTGCTGCCGCTTTATTGGCAATATGCATCGCATCTCTTTTATCTACAATGGCAACCCGACCATCCAAGAGTTCAATCTCGCCCGTACCGAGCTGCTCATAAATGTATGCAGCAATTACCTTATACCTTTGTGCACCATGCAGCCCCTCAATACGTGCAGATAATTCATTATCCATTGAAAGATCTAATGCATCTACCGCCCCATTGGCGGCATTTTTTATTTCTGTCGCCCGGCTGATGTCCAAATTATAAAGTCGATTCAAATTGTCGGTAAACACTCCGATACCGGAATAAAGCGAGGTCGCCTTCAGGTGACGCATAAATACCACATGTACAGGCTCAATAAAGAGTGCGTGGGCGTTTTTCACAGTCTCCTTATTCATTGAAAGTGAGGATACACGATCACCTTCAAAAGCGCTCATCATATCCACATGCTCGGCAAGTCCGGTACGTTTTATCGGGAAATAGTATCCGTCTACTACGTTAGAGTAGCCTTGCAAAATGTTATCTATCTTCACCTTAATTTCGCGACATTTTTCAAAGCCCTTTTCCATCAAGGAAATCAACTCCCGATCTTTATCAGTAAATTGCTCCTCTAATGTTTTTCTCTTCTGCTTGACGGTTTCTTCAAGAGCCCTTCTGTCAAGCTCGGTTCTTTGTTCTTCCGTAAGGGTCAACAAGACCTCCGGTGCAAGGGCCTTGTAAAGCTCCGTCTTGTTCTTCTCAACTTCTTCAACAAAGCCGTCAGAAATCGTCTGCCTCACATCTTTGCCATCGATCTCAAAGCCGGCATATGCAAGACCGGAAAAAGAGTGCTCACGCTTCATCGTCATAACGAGTGAAATTGCTTCCTGCAGAGGAATATCAACTCCATCAAATTTCAAGGTTGCATGATTATATCTCTTGGCGTAAGATTTGTTTTCTCCCCAGAACTTCTCAAAATCCGCTGAAAGCTCGCGCTCAAGGATGTTTGCATCGATAGTTCCCCGACGCAATTCTTCATACTGCTCTGTGAAAAAGCCGTCAAGATATGCATCGGCCTGACGCATCAGCAGCGCGGGATCAGCAACCATGCGAGCGAAGCGATTCTGCATCAACGTACGCATCACACCGGACTTCGCTGAGATCTCTTTAGAACGTATCGCAGTTTCGATATATCTTTTCACCTCCGGAACCGCATCTACACGCTTTCCGTTTTTGAAAATTGTATCGTGAGTCTCGATCTCGTGGGTAAAATACTTGATTACCTCCTCAGCGACGATCAGATCACTGTTTGTTAGAGCGCCGCTCGACTTGTTACCAAGAGACTCGAGAGCGTCCTTGATGTCCTTGCGGAAGCGCTCGTTTGCCCCCTCCTTACCGCCGTAGAGTGAATTTTTTTCGCTGTACCACTTGTTGAGTGTATCAAAATGCTCGCGAATCTTCTGATCTCTTACTAAACCGCCGCGCCAATTCATACGAGCAAGCTCGTTTACAGCTATGGAAAATGTGTCGTTCTTTACCTCAGAGGCATTTACATACCGTCCCTTTTTCATGTTAGCAAGACGCTCTACGCCATACTTAACTCGCCCCAAGAGCTTGTTTCGTTCTATTGCACGATCGTGCTCACCGCGCCAAAAACTGACCTGCTTGCGATACCCCTCCGTAGAGGTATCGTTCTCTAACCTTGCTTTGATTGATATCTTTCCGGATTCCACGATTTTCTGCAAGGCGGCAACGATCTGCTTGTCCAACTCGTCCATCTCAATATCGGTCATATGAGCCTCTTGCAGTATTTTCGTATGAAGCTTATGCCGCATGATCTTGGTAAAGATATCATATCCCTCTTGATGCAAGCGACCGTTATACCCTCTCCATAACGTGTGTTCAATCTCGTCGCGCTGCTCTGGCGTAAGTTCCTTTAGTGCATCGATATCCAAAAGCGCTGCTTTGACATCCTTCAAAGTAAAAACTTTATCGCCACGATAATTTGCGCGAAGTGCTGCCAATTGACCGCGGCTCATCGTCACCTTTTCTCGCGAAGAACCGTTCTCTCCCGGCACTCGGCTCTTAAGCGAGAACTGCGGACGTTTGGATGAATTTTTTTCTTTACCCAAAATTTCACTATTGACACTTGCCTTGGCTTTGTGTATAATAGTATTAGAGTCAAGACTCGTTATAGCGTTGGGAAATTGGATCCCAAGGCTCACTGACATGTCTTGGCTTTTTTCTTTATTCCAGTAGATCACCGAGCCTCTATCGGCAATTCTGTCAAGAAATGCCTGAAAATTATCCTTTCCGTATGCGCTCGTCATGATGTTTGCATTGATATGCTTGCTGTCAACTCTGCCGGCGCCATTGAGCAGAATGGCCGCTATTATAGGTCTGTTTTCTGCATCGGTCGCCTCGGTGATAATAACAACACTGTCATCTCTTGTAAGACTGTCCGCAATCATCACGGGATCAGAAATATACTCGGGTAATTTTTTTACGACCTCGACGTCAAGACCATGGTAATTCGCCTTGGTGGAGCCCTCTGACGAAGTAATTGTCTTCAAATGCTTTGCCGTGATCAGAATCGGAAGATCGGGGAGTCCGGCAGCTTGCAATAGCGCCGGCGTATCCATTAGCCTTAAATGCGATGTGCTTGTATCCTCACCGTTTAATACTGCATCTACCTGCGATGAGAAGTCTCTAACGTGCATTTCCTGACCGTTTATGCTCGTTAGAGGCTCTTTTTTGATGTTTTTGGCGGTTTTAGAACCATCGGTGGTTCTAACGTTCTCTCCCGACTGATCGCTCTTGAGGGAAAATTTTAATCTTCTGTTATCTGCATTTTTGTCAGAAACTCTGCCTTGGTTATCTTCGGATTTTCGCAAATCAATTTGTAACTCTGTTCGAGATTCTCGTCGCATATAGCGTCCAGGATCGCCGCCGAGTCCATCTCTAATTCTCGAAGACAATTCATCACTGATATACCCTTTTGATATTGAGTCATTATTAGTTCTCCTTATAAATTCGAATCTAAGTTTTGCATCCGAGATCTTCTTTTTTCTGCGGATACCGAAAGTTACAGTGCCATTTTCTTTTCCGGAATCGACAATATATACATCATCGCCGTATTCAATAGCCATTCCATCCGCTATACCATCCTCGACTCCATAGATTTTATCTAGTTCGATTTTGATATGACGAAGCACATTGCTTTCAATTTTGCTATAAGAAATATATCGAGTAGACTTTTTTCTGTCAAGTCTTATTCCCTTGGTGAAATCAACCTCCTCATCCTCTGGGGAGCGTGCCAGGATACGTCTTTCGAGCTGTGAATCGCCGACCTTACGAGCTGCTTCAAGATACAGCTTCTCTGCCCGTCTCAGATTGCGAGCTTCGGCGGTTGCTTGTCCGTCGCCTACGTGTAAAAGTGCCTCCTTCAGGTCGATGATCCTGTCTGCGATCTTTCCTGCTAAGGAGCGGTCTTTGGAAACGACACGGTGGATGAAGCGCTCGTTACCGAGAAGGATCTCGGTCATGTGAGCTGTGAGCTCCTGGTCGTAGATACGGTATGCCAAGTTTTCACGGGTGCTCAGCTGCGAACCTGCTCTCGCTCTCTCGACAATGGAGAGGACCTCATTTATGTCGGTAAAGTATCCCTTTGATGCGACAGCATCAGCAGCCTTGCTCTTGAGGGGAATTCTACCGCCTCTGCCATCATTGACAAGTACGTCATCCGAGGTCAGGAAATCGCGAAGCCTGTTGTACTCCTCGGTTCCTTCCTCAAGGTGTGTATATTCGTGAATGAGTGCCTCCGCCCAGGTGCCGTTCTCAAACTGCTCCTCACCGATATATATGGTATTATCCTTGAGAAGTGCGTTAAATCGGTCATTCGGTTCGGTTATAACGAAGGAAACGTCGGTACCTGAGATGCTGCCAAGAGCATTGAGTGCCTTGTTAAACCGACTTCGGTTCTCTCGCGCCGTCTCGGACATTCTTCCTGTAAAGACGCGCACCCGTCCATGCTGCTTCCCTATTGCTTCGTTTTGCTTCAGGGAATAACGTATTTCGTCTATTACCTCGCCGTCTTCTCCGAAACGGATCTCTTTAATTCGAGAAGCCTTTCGACTACCTGCTCCTCGCTCAGCTCCGAGTCTGTCGTTATATCGCTGGCTTTGTATGCCGCTTCTCTGCTCAGAGCTTGAACCTCTGAAAGAAGCTGCAGAGTAGACGTTGAAAACGCCTCCAGTCTTTCGCTGTATGCCTCGCCTTTCAAGCGCATAAGTTTCTCTCCTTAATTCGTCCAATTTTGTTTCGTCGAATTCATCTATTTCCAAAACACGAGTGATAACAGGGTTATCTATTTTACCTGTCATATAGGCAATCTTGTTTTCGACAGAATCGCCTATTGCTATCATGTACTCGCCTTTTTGGTTTTTGGGGGGATTTGATTGACCGCTTACCGCATCGGCAAACAACGAACGCAAACGAGAGTTTTCGCTTGAGTTAAAAACATTATTTACTCGTGGCCAACCAAAACTATTATATTCCTTTTCGGTGTATTTTTCAATACCCTCGCGTGACTTTAAGCTCGCCTGAACGGCAGCCCCCGGAACGTCCGATTCCACACCCGGTGCATCTTCATATAGCTCGGCATCGAAATCGACGCTTCCCTGGTTATCAGAGTCAAGAAAAGCGTTGATTTCATCGAGATCCCTCTCGATCTTTGCTTCATTACCCCACAGACCGAAGGAATAACCAAGCTCACGCCCTGTATTTTTCGTTCTCTCTCCATTTTCGGATGCAGGGACGGAAGAACGGACCTCCGATGAACTTCCGTCCAAAATTGAGCGGAAATTTTCGGTCATGCTTCCGTCGGTGTCATACATCGACGAGAGATTGTACTTGTCTATATACTTTTTTCTCGTTTCCGCATCAATGCCCTTCAGCGTCTGCTCCACGCGAATAAAGTTTTCACGCGCGGATGTCGCCACCGTTTCAAGAGCGCTGCGAAGCTTGCTGCTATCGGTCGTCCCGTTGCCCTTGCCGGTGCGAGGATCCTCCGCCTGAATACTCGCGGCCTTCTTGCGAAGCTCGTCCACCTTGGTGAGGCTCGCCTGAAGATCTGCCTCCTTGCCGGATGCACCAATGCCAAGCTTGGATAATCCGACACCAACAGTTCCGGCAAAGGCGAGCGCGGTCAAGCCACCGACCACTCCTGCCTCTCCGACACCCCTCCAATATTCACCGCTGCCATACTCTGACAGTGCCTCCCTGCCCTTATAGATCGATTTAAGAGCAGGCTGCGCAAGCTCGGCGCCGATTTCCTCTGCCCCCTCCTCGAGGAAGCTTTTTGCCGCACTTTTGACGATTCTCTTTACTCCGGTATCGGCAACGTCGGCACCTCGGCGAATAAGATTATCAAGAACGCC
>JAFTXB010000296.1 GCA_017461825.1 Clostridia bacterium | reverse complement strand
TGCTCACTTCGTTCGACTGCAAAAAGCTTCGCGGGCTACGCACGCTCAGGATGACATGTTAGAATTTCATTTTGTACGTATCTTCACTAATGCTTACAGCAAAACATCCCTCCGCGGTCATCCTGAGCGCAGGAGCGACCGAGCGACTCCGCGAAGCCCGAAGGGCGCCCCGACAAAGGCGGGGCGGATCTCGCGGCGCAGTACATTTGCGCAAACCCGTGTCTTTCTTTGGCGTTTGTGTGCTTGGAACAGTTCATTTGCCCGAGGAAAGCTATTGTAAGCGTTTATAGATCCCTTCGTCACGCCGCTTTGCGGCATTCCTCGGTTTTGCTCCGCTCGCTTCCTTGCTCGCCTACGCAAAACTTCGCGGGCTACGCACGCTCAGGATGACACGTTAGAGTTTTGTTTTGTGCGTATCTTTACTAACGCATACCGCAAAATTTGCCCCCGCGGGCTACGCGGATTGCTTGCAATCCTTCTCAGTGATGACACAGGGGGCGCGCCTCAACGTCCCGAAAACAACCGCCCACCACCGCACAAACGGCAACCGTACCCACTAAAAAAACCACCAACCCATTTTTTAAAAATTTTTTTCGGGGGGTGCAGGGGGGTGCTTTTTTGTAAAAAAGCACCCCCCTGCAAAACCACCCCTCACAAAAGGAGTACAACATGACCTATATTTTAGCATCAAAATCACCGCGCAGGAAAGAGATTTTAGAAAATCTCGGCATGGAGTTTGAGACCGTGACAGCCGACACCGATGAAAGCAGCAACGAAACCGATCCTTGCCGCTTGGTGGAGATCCTTTCCGAGCGAAAGGGGCAGGCGGTACGCGATTTGTTATTGAGGCAAGGGCGCGATCTCACCGACACGGTGATCATTTCGTCGGATACCGTGGTCGCTGTTGACGGTGAGATCCTCGGCAAGCCGCGCGACAAAGAGGACGCTGTACGAATGCTGAGGTTGCTGTCGGGCAGGAGCCATACGGTTGTCAGCGGAATCGCTCTCGTCGGTTCGGACCGTTCGGGCGTATCCCACGAAGTAACAACAGTCACCTTTGACACTTTGGATGATGACACCGTGATCCGCTACATAGAATTGACACAGCCTTACGACAAAGCAGGGGCTTACGCCATTCAAGGTTTGGCTTCGGCATATATCAGCGGTATAGAGGGGTGTTATTTTAACGTGGTGGGATTGCCCGTCCACAAACTTAATACCCTGCACCGCAATATTTCGGAAAAAATTTGCTTTAAATTCAAGAATTTTTTTGCGAAAGTATAGCCAAACGACGCGCTTTATGTTATAATATAAATAAGTATCGGATTTTGACGGCGAAAGGGGGGGACGCGTATGGCAAAGCAGATCGGGATCGATCTCGGAACATCCAACACAAGGATCTATCTCAAGGACAAAGGCATTGTTTTGCGTGCGCCTTCTGTCGTGAGTATTGACCGCCAAACGCACGAGGTAATCGCTTCGGGGCGTTCAGCAAAATGCATGGTGGGAAAAACGCCGGGCAATATCCGTGCCCTTCGCCCCCTGAAGGACGGCGTGATCACCGACCTCGAGGTAACCTCCCTGATGATGCACGACTTTTTTGAGCGGTTGGATATGACAACGCTCTTTAACCGTCCGTCGGCACTCGTGTGCATTCCGTATGGAGTAACCGAGGTTGAGAGGCGCGCGGTGGAGGATGCCCTGTTTGAAGCAGGTGCCAAAAACGTAGGTCTTATCGAAGAACCAATTGCCGCGGCAGTTGGCGCGGGGATCAATGTTTCCAAGGCACGCGGCTCAATGCTGATCGATCTGGGCGGAGGTGTTTCGGAGGCCGCAGTGATCAGCTACGGCGGTATGGTAACTTCCCACTCGATCCGCACCGCGGGAGACGAATTGGATCTCGCGATCATCGAATACCTCAAGGAGCACCGCAACGTGCTGATCGGTGAGATTTCGGCGGAAATGCTGAAAAAGCGCATTGGAACGGCAACAGACGATATTGACCGCGGCTCAGCCGAGGTTTGCGGGCGCGATCTCAGAAAGGGGCTTGCCACCACCATTGAGGTAACGACCGAGGAGATCCGTCAGGCACTCAAAGCCCCCATCGAAGAAATTTTGACCATGGTCAAGCAAACGCTGGAGGGAACCGACCCCGAGCTTTCCGCCGATATTTTTGATCTTGGTATCGTGCTGGTCGGCGGCGGCGCATTGCTCCCCGGCATGGCGGACGCGATCCGCGAACGCACGGGCATCCGCGTGATCATTCCTCAAAAGCCGCGTCCCACCGACTGCGTTTGCATGGGGCTTGGCAAAATGCTCCAAAGCGTCGGCGGCGATTTCTCCGAGTTGGTGAAATATAAAGTGAAGTGAGCTACATACCCCCATCGGAAAGGCAGTCGTATCGTTTGGCTGTCTTTCTTTTGCAGAAAGGAGATCTTGAATGAACGATCGAAATCAAAACGGAAACCCGTTTGAAAATGGAATTTTTGGAGGTACGGCACCGCTGATCCCACCCGAAACCCACAGTGCCCCCGCCGCGCCCACATATCAAACTTCTGTTCCAATGCCAAACAAAACGCCGCTTTTGGAGGTTCGTCACGCGCGCCGTCAGCTTGTATCGATCGCGCTTGCCGTTTCCTTTATTTCGCTTTTTGCTTCGGTGGCGCAGCTCGTCTTGATCCTGCTGGTAAACACCTTCGCGCCCGAGCTGGCGGATGCCAACTGGTATCTCGTTGTGCTCTCCTGCGCACCCATGTATCTCATTTCCATGCCGCTGTCACTCCTCATTTATGCCATTGCCGACGCAAAGGCTCCCGAAAAAAAGAGTATGAAATTTCCCGTTTGGCTGGGGCTTTTGGCAATCTGCTTTGCCCTGACCTATGCGGGGAACATGATCGGCGCAACGGTCAATTCGATCATTGGTGCTTTGACGGGCGAGCCCGTGGCAAACGAGCTGGAAGAACTGACCACAAACACGCCCCTTTGGGCAAACCTGCTCTTTATGGGGATCCTTGCCCCGATCATGGAAGAGATCTTTTTCCGCAAGCTTGTGATCGACCGCCTCACGGTGTTTGGCGACCTGCCCGCGATCCTCATTTCGGGGATCCTCTTTGGGCTGATCCACGGCAATTTCGGTCAGTTTTTCTACGCCGCCATGATGGGCATCGTATTTGGATTTATCTATCTGCGCACAGGCAAGCTCCGCTATTCGATCGCGCTCCACATGGCGATCAATCTCCTCGGCGGTGTCTACACCACCGAAATGCTCAAAATGCTTGACCTTGAAGCCTTTTCAGCCGCGCCCACCGACTATATGATGCAAAATCCCATCCCCGTTTTGATGATGCTTGCTTACTTCGGCTTCATCCTCCTCTGCTTTGTTACCGCACCCATCGCACTTGTTCTTCTTTGGAAGCACATCCGATTCCGCAAAGCAGAGCAACCCCTTTCCGCGTCAGGCTGGTGCCGCGCACTCCTTGTCAATCCCGCCGTCTGGATCTGCCTCGGTGTTGTGGTGCTGTTGTTCCTTGCATAGAGCAGCGTTTTCTTTCCGACAAAAAAAGCGTAAACTCTGTCGGGGACGGCGCCTCGACGTCCCGAAACCAAACTCCTACCGCGACAC
>JAFTXB010000295.1 GCA_017461825.1 Clostridia bacterium | reverse complement strand
GATCTTGGCGTGACCGCCGATAGTGATCCTCACGACACCGAGCATCTGTTTCACCGAGTAGGTCTTCGCGTAGGTGCGCAGATCTCCGAGGGAAACTTTGAGCGCGCGCTTCTGTTCTGCGGTACGGGTATGGGAATCCATATCGCGGCAAGCAAATGTCCGCACGTTCACGCTGGTGTCGTCGAAAGCGTTCCCGCTGCGCTCCGCGCGATCACGGGGAACGGTGTTAACGTACTTGCGATGGGAGCGTTCTACGTAGCCCCCGCAATGGGGTGTGACATTGCCGACGCATACCTGGGCGCTGAGCTGGGCAGCGGCTATGAGTGGTGGTATAACTTCTACGAATTCCACAAGCTTGCCATCGACGAGCTTGAGGCGTTCAACTATGAGGAATACAAAAAGAACGGCTTTAAGATGGAGCATCTTGGCGATTATCCTTTGAAGTTGGAAATGAAGCCCGAGTAATTTCGTAATAAAATGGAGAGTCTAAATGTATACCAAACATCATTGGAAAAGTGCAAATCACTATAATTTTAATTATGTAACCTATTTACCCAAGGATTATGATGAAAAGCAAAAATATCCTTTGGTATTCTTCTTGCATGGTGCGGGAGAAAGGGGTAACGATCTTGATTTGGCAATGCGCCATGGTTATATGAAACATGTTCGCGAAGAGGGCAAGGAATACCCGTTTATATTCGTTGCACCGCAATGTCCCGACGACAAGTATTGGGGCTGCTATACCGAGTCCTTGCTGGCTTTTTTGGATGATGTATGCAATATTTACCCCATTGACTTGGATCGTATTTATTTAACGGGATTGAGCATGGGAGGAACGGGAGCTTGGATGCTTGCCATGGCAGACCCGGAAAAATTTGCGGCGTTAGTCCCTGTTTGCGGAAGTGGGATCTATTGGTATGGGGAGGTACTAACCAATTTACCTATTTACATTTATCACGGCGACTGTGATGAAATTGTTCCGATTTCAAACAGTATTGAAATGCTGACATCCATCAATAAACGTGGTGGGAGTGCAAAAATCAAGATTTTGCACGGAATTAAACATAACGCGTGGGATATGGCATATTCGGATGATAACTTGCTGGAGTGGCTTTTAAAACAGAAAAGATGATTTTAATAAAATCAGATTGAGAAGGACATCACTTTGGGATATATATAAGAAAGGTAACCTATGGAATTTTTAGAATTTTGGGGACAAATGACAGCAAATCCACTGTTGTTTATTGCCGTGACACTGACGCTTGGCGTGATCTTGGTAAACGGTTGGACCGACGCACCAAACGCTATTGCTACCTGCGTTGTAACGCGGTGTATGCCACCGAAAGCGGCAATACTCATGGCGGCGGTGTTCAATTTCCTCGGCGTTTTCATTATGACCAAGGTCAGCAATGAGGTCGCCGTGACGATCACCCGTATGGTGAATTTTGGAGATAACCCCGGAAGAACGGTCATTATCGTGTTGTGCGCGGCAATGCTCGCGATCGTCAGCTGGGCAACGCTTGCTTGGGTATTCGGAATCCCCACGAGTGAGAGCCACGCACTGATCGCAGGTCTTACCGGCGGCGCGATGGCTTTGAACGGTCTTGATGCAATCGTGTGGAACGAATGGAGCAAGGTGCTGATCGGTATCGTGATCTCTGTCGTGTTGGGCTTTGGATTGGCTTGGTTGATCTGTAAGCTTGTCACCGTGATCTGCTACAAAATGAACAGACCGAAAACAGAACCCTTCTTCAAAGGGGCGCAGATCGTGGGTGCCGCCGCAATGGCGTTCATGCACGGCGCGCAGGACGGTCAGAAGTTCATGGGTATCATTCTGCTTTGTGTGTTCACTCTGCAAAGCACGGGGACTGCCGCGGCAACCTTTGCGATCCCGACTTGGCTGATGATCGTCTGCTCACTCGTAATGGCTGGCGGTACGGCAATTGGCGGCAAAAAGATCATTAAGTCGGTTGGCATGGATATGGTAAAGCTGGAAAAGTATCAGGGCTTCTCGGCAGATATCGCGTCTGCGATCTCGCTGGTATTCTGCTCGGTATGCGGTCTGCCCGTTTCTACCACGCACGTCAAGACGACCTCGATCATGGGAGTCGGGGCAGTCAAGCGAGTATCCGCCATTAACTTCGGCGTCGTCAAGGAAATGGTCATGACGTGGATCCTGACCTTCCCGGGGTGCGGGCTTCTCGCATTCTTGGTAACAAAACTGTTCTTACTGATCTTCAACTAATCGAAAGGGAATATGAAAAATGGCAAAAAGTGATAAATTCTATTATGAAAACTTTGCGGAGTGTACCGCGCTCGCAAAAAAGGCGGCAATTTATCTCGTTGAGTGCCTTGAACACTATGACGCAGACAAAATTGAAACGATGCTTCAAGAAATGCATGTGTTTGAGCATAGCGCGGATATCAAGAAGCACGAGATGAACGAGGCACTTGCAAAGGCTTTCGTAACTCCCGTTGACCGCGAGGATCTTGATATGATGAGCCAACAACTCGACACCGTACTCGATCTCATTGAGGAAGTATTACAGAAGCTCTATATCTACAACATCAAGACGATAGAACCTGCCGCGGTCGATTACGCAAAGCACATCGTCAGAGCCTGCGACCTGCTTTGTGAGATCATGACCGAATTTGAGAATTTCAAGAGATCCAAGAAGCTTCATTCTCTTATTATTGCTGAAAACGATGTTGAGGAAGAATGCGACAAACTCTATCTTACAACCATGCATGAACTTACGAAAAAATCCACCGACGTTCTTGCTACACTCTCTTGGTATAAGATCTATGATTGCCTTGAGGCTTGCTCGGATGCCTGCGAGCACGTCAGCGAATGCGTCGGTTCAATCGTTATGAAAAATACGTGATCTTTTTGAAATCGCAGAACCAACGCACCCAATGTTAATATCAAGTAAAAAGCGCGGTAGCGGGATCTATTGATCCTTCTGCCGCTCTCTTCATACCCGATGCAAAAAAATATCGAAGAAACTCACAATATGGGTTATGCTGCGAGCAAAAAGCCAATACAATAAAGCAGACGTGGGGAGAACCACGTAATAATAGAAAGGAGCTCGAACATGGGTAAGGAGTATTAGAAGATTGGCTTTTTGTACCTCATTATGAGAAGTAGGGGTATGAAGAAACGGCGGAAAAACAAAGCAGGGCTTTGTTTAGAACGACGCTTCTTCATACACAGGGATTTTCTTTTAGATTTTCACAGAGTTTGAATTATCTCAAAGAAAAATCGCAAGGTCAAATCCGAGGATCAGAACCGTAAAATAGGTCAATCCTCGGGACAAAAGGATGGACTCTGAGAGGAGTCAAATCGGCGGCAAACCGCCAAATCGAATGTTTTTCGTCCAAATGCGGACAGTTTTGCAAGGGCAAAAGAAAAATGTTTGATCAACGCTCTGCTACATAGAGCACGTCAAGAGGTTTAGCTACGCTTCTATCTTCGATTGAATTTTCATCGGGGAGCCCAGCCGGCGAGAACGGCGAAAAGGTGGTTACAGTCTTAACGCAATTGAATAAGTGTCTTGTGACACGGAACGTCGACGAGGGGCGAAGCAGGCTCGTCGGCTTCCGTGCCGGGATTGAGCGCGCTGCAGGTTTTGCGGTGGGGT
>JAFTXB010000294.1 GCA_017461825.1 Clostridia bacterium | reverse complement strand
TCCAAAATTGTCCACCGCCCCAAATACGGTGACGATGCTGATGATCGAAAGAAGCGTCGCGCACGAGAACAGCACAGGGTCAATGTTTTTGATGGCTTCTTTGACCGTATTCCATAGCTTTTCCACGGGGCGCCTCCTTTCTTATCGGTTGATCGTAATAATAACTGTCATCATACTTATGAAAGTTTTGAAGGGGTGTGGGGAAACTTTTTCAAAAGTTTCCCCACAAAAAACATCTTTAATACTGTCTGCCCCAAATGACCATGTGCTTGGCGGGTTTTCCGCAGCAAGCGCACACGTCGGAAAGGTGATCTTCCACAAAGGGGATGCAACGTGACTTTACGCCGCCGGTCTCGTCCTTGATCTGCTCCTCGCAAGCGGTCTCGCCGCACCACATCGCTTTGATGTAGCCCGACTTGTTTGCCGCAATGTCAAGGAACTCTTCGTGGTTGTGCGCCTCATAGGTGCGGTTTTGACGGTTCTCCAGCGCACGGTTGTAAAGCTCGTCGTGAACCTTCTGCAATGCCTTTTCAACCTCTTCCACAATGTTGTCAAGCGATACAAAGGTCTTTTCGCGCGTCACGCGGCTGACCAAGACGCAAGAATTGTTTTCAATGTCGCGCGGGCCGATCTCAAGACGCAACGGCACACCCTTCATTTCATACTGGCTGAACTTCCAGCCGGTCGAGTTGTCGCTGTCGTCGAGCTTTACGCGGAACTTCTTTGCGAGCGTGTCACGCAATTCTCCCGCCTTTTCAAGTACGCCTTCCTTGTGCTGTGCCACGGGAATGATGGCAAGCTGAATGGGAGCCACACGGGGCGGCAGGATCAAACCGTTGTCGTCGCCGTGGGTCATAATGATCGCACCGATCATACGGGTGGAAACGCCCCAAGAGGTCTGGTGCGGATATTTTTGCGTGTTGTCACGCGCGGTGTACATAATGTCAAAGGCCTCGGCAAAGCCGGTTCCAAAGTAGTGCGAGGTACCGCCTTGAAGTGCCACGCCGTTGTGCATCATCGGCTCAATGGTGTAGGTTTCTTCGGCTCCTGCAAACTTTTCCTTTTCGGTCTTGCGGCCCGTGTAGGCGGGGATCGCCAGCGTTTCTGCATAAAAATCCTCATAGACCTTCAGCATCTGCAAGGTCTCCTGACGAGCCTCTTCCTCGGTCTCGTGCATGGTGTGACCCTCTTGCCACAAAAATTCCGAGGTGCGCAGGAAGGGGCGGGTTGTTTTTTCCCAGCGAACCACGTTGCACCATTGGTTGTAGAGCTTGGGCAGGTCGCGGTAGGACTGAATGATGTTGCGGAAATGCTCGCAGAACAGAGTCTCGGAGGTGGGACGAACGATCAGACGCTCGGAGAGCTTGGTGCCGCCGCCAACCGTTACGATCGCGCACTCGGGAGCAAAGCCTTCAACGTGATCCTTTTCCTTTTGCAACAGACTTTCGGGGATGAACATGGGCATATATACGTTTTCATGACCCAACGCCTTAAAGCGCGCGTCCATATCTTTTTGAATATTTTCCCAGATCGCGTAGCCGTAGGGGCGGATGATCATACAGCCCTTGACGCCCGAATAATCAACCAATTCAGCTTTTTTAACTACGTCGGTGTACCATTGCGCAAAATCAACGTCCATCGACGTGATCTGCTCAACCATTTTTGCATTGTTTTTAGCCATAACAAAACCTTCCTTTTCCCACAAACCGAAATTTGCGGAATGATGTCGCATAAAAGCATAGTATTACATAATACTAATTATAACGCAATCAAGAGCAATTGTCAAGATGTTTTGAAAAAACCAAGGGAAAAAGATCATGAATCACGTTGAAATATGCCATGTAAGGATCCACAACACCACCCTCCCCGAGGCGGTGGACTACGCGCTGTCGGGCGAGCGCTCTCCCTGCTGGATCGTCACCCCAAACGCGCTGATGTTGGATTCCTGCAAAAGAGAACCGAAAAATGCCGCCCTGCTATCCGAGGCAGACCTTGCCCTGCCCGACGGCGCAGGCGTGCTCTTTGCGGCAAAACGGCAGGGCACACCGCTGTCTTGCCGCGTGGCGGGAATCGATTTCGGCGAGGCTCTGCTCGCGCGCGCCGCAGAGGAGGGAATGCGCGTCTTTCTGCTCGGCGGCGAAGAGGGCGTGGCAGAGGATGCCGCCGCGCATTTGCAAGAGCGTTACCCCGCCCTCCGCATCTGCGGTACCTGCTGGGGCTATTTTGAGAAGAGTGGGGAAGAGGATCACCGCATTACCGCCCACGTCCGCGCCTGCCGCCCCGACATTTTGTTCGTTTGCTTCGGCTTTCCTATGCAGGAGCGATGGATCGGGGCACACCTCCACCTCCTTGACGGCGTGCGCGTGGTCGCAGGGCTCGGCGGCTCGCTTGATGTCTGGTCGGGACACCTTCGCCGCGCCCCCAAAATCGTCTCGCACATGGGTCTTGAATGGGCTTGGCGCATGGCAGTAGAACCGAAACGGTTAAAAAATCTTCCGGCAATTCTTCGCTTTGTTTTAAAATAGCTTCTTTTTGCTTGCAAAACGCACAAAAGATAGGGCTCGTTTCTGTCTAAAAAGATGAAATCCTACAAAATTGATAAATTTTCGGCAAAGGTCTTTTCTAATTGGCAAAAATGTGGTAAAATATATAGTGTATGGGAAGAAAATCTTTCCTGCAACAAGGTTAACAAAAAAATTATATAAAAAAACGGAGGATTATTCCAATGGCAAACGTAAAAGTTGCGATTAACGGTTTCGGTCGTATCGGCCGTCTGGCATTCCGTCAGATGTTCGGTGCAGAGGGTTATGAGGTTGTTGCAATCAACGACCTGACCGCTCCCAAAATGCTCGCTCACCTTCTCAAGTATGACACCGCACAGGGCAAGTACGCTCTGGCTGATACCGTGTCCGCAGGCGAGGACAGCATCACCGTTGACGGCAAGACCATCAAGATCTATTCCGAGAAGGACGCTGCAAACTGCCCTTGGGGCGAGCTCGGCGTTGACGTCGTTCTCGAGTGCACCGGCTTCTACTGC
>JAFTXB010000293.1 GCA_017461825.1 Clostridia bacterium | reverse complement strand
TGGGCATCAGCTTCCAGGCCGTTTCCAACTGGGAGCGGGGGTTTTCCCATAGTTAAAGATACCATTACAAAACCCACGCTTACATTACTTCCATAACATCAAATTTTGGAGGTAAATCCTATGAAACGCCTTATATCCTGCGAATACAACTTCGATAACTGCTGTGTGGAACTGAAATTCACCGATGGCAGCATGATTGCGATTGATACCATTGCCGTTGAGAACGAGGTTGCCCGTAATATGTACGAACGTTCAGAACTTGACTATCTGATCTACAATGCTCCTTTGGAGTATGCTGACCTAATTTTGAACGGTGATCCCGAAACATATCTGAAAACTGTAACGGAATACAAACCATTGGATAATTGATTTTGAGCCGTCTATAGTGCAGACTATGGGCGGCTTAAAAATCGCATAGCCGATGAAAGACAAACATTTTTATATATTTTGAAAAAATCCCCTTGCGTAAGGTATTGCTTGTGACGCTGCGTAATGATGTAAAATAAGCAGCGTAAGGAGGTGAAAGCTATGTCAAAGTACACAACTGGAGAAATTGCAAAGCTCTGCGGCGTTTCTGTGAGAACTGTGCAATACTATGATTCGAGAAACATTCTCGTCCCCAGCGAACTATCGGAGGGCGGTCGCCGTCTTTATTCTGAAGATGATCTGAAGCGGATGCGGATTATCTGCTTCTTGCGTGAAGCGGGTCTTCCAATCAACAGTATCGGTGAGCTGTTCGCCGAGGAACATCCGGAAAAGATAATTTCCATTTTGCTGGATCAACAGGAGCAAGCACTTCGGGAAGAAATAGCTGAAGGACAGAAAAAACTCGGTATCATTGAAAACATCAAACGTGAGCTGAAAGAAGTTGAAAATTTCTCCGTTGAATCTATCGGTGATATAGCATATGTAATGAAAAACAAAACCAAGTTAAGGAAGATGCGTTGGCTCATGGTGCTTACAGGCATCCCCGTAACCGCACTACAATGGACATCTATTATTTTATGGATTACTAACGGTCTTTGGTGGCTGTTCGCTATTTGGGCGTGTGTGGCAATACCGTGGGGCATTGCGGTTTCGATCTATTATTTCAAGCATGTTGCCTATATTTGTCCCGAATGTCACGAGGTATTCAGTCCCCGTTTCAAGGAATTGTTTTGGGCGTACCACACACTGAAAATGCGCCGTCTGACTTGTCCGAAGTGCGGACATAATGGACTGTGCATTGAAGTATACGCAGAAAAGGGTGGTGCAAACAATGTCTAAATATAAGAAACCGTTATTGTTCGCCCTCTGCCTTTTGCCGATTGCGATTATTGCAGGAATTTTCGTAGGTTTTTATCAATTAGACACCTATTCTGAGGAAATAATTGCCGAAGTGGTTGCCGAGCTTGGAAGCACAGATATTTTAATTGTGGTTGCTGCGGTGCAGACGGTAGGCTATGCACTATTCTGTGGATTCTTTGGTTATATTCTTGCAGATAAAATCGGGCTCTGGAAACCTATTCAATTTGAGAAAAGAAGCTTAATTGTTACGTTTGTAATCTCCGTAGTCGGTGGTATTGTATTCAGTCTTGACCATTGGGTATTTGGCAGTATGATTGACGGCATTCAAGCTGCTAATGTCGCAGGTTTGACCGTGAGCGGTGTGATTGCATCTGTTCTGTACGGCGGCATCATAGAGGAAGTGATGCTGCGGTTGTTCTTTATGTCGCTGATTGCCTTTATTGTGTGGAAATTGTTCTTCAAGAAACTCGACAAGGAGAACATTCCAACAAGTGTGTTCGTAGTTGCAAACATTGTTGCGGCACTTCTTTTTGCCGCAGGACATTTGCCGGCTACAATTAGTATTTTTGGCATATTGACACCTCTGATCTTATTCCGTTGCTTCCTGCTCAACGGTGGATTCGGACTTGCATTCGGTTGGTTGTATCGCAAGCATGGGATTGTTTATGCAATGATGGGGCACGCATTGTTCCATATCGTGAGCAAGTTGATTTGGCTTATTTTTATCTAAGTGTTCATAATGAACAAACCGCTGCAATTTCCATCCCCTTATCGGATGGAAGTTGCAGCAGTTTTTCTGTTTTATGGATTCTGTTGTTTTTGCTTTAACATTTCATTGAGTTTTTCCGTACTCCTTTTGGTTATGGAATAAATGATCGCCCAAATCACGACATAGCCCACAACAAAAATAGCCGAGAAAACTACAATGGGCATTACACCCCAAACGAGCCAATCGTTGAGTAGATAAGTGCCGAGGTAGCTGATATATAAAACGCTACCGTGAATCAAAATTGCCACCATCAAGGGTAGCCGTTCGATTTGATAAATGGCATTCATACCGCCTGCAATAAAAGCAAGTGCGGTTATTGAAAAGATTCCAATGCAGACCTGATTTACGGTTAGAGTATCTATGGCAGCGGTCTGTTGCAAAATCAGATAGAGTATCGCTAAAATGATGGGACCCATGCCGCAAGCTACAAAACCTCGGCGCAAAAACTCCAAAACAAATTTTCTCATATTCC